>JAFUMY010000047.1 GCA_017482415.1 Clostridia bacterium | reverse complement strand
TTTTTTGTCGTTCCACTCTTCGCTTGTCAACAGTAATACTTTCATCTCTATCCTATCAAGTTACCTCGTCTTTTTGTCGTGTAATTTGTGATATATTTTCTTCGCAAAAGCGCGCATCCCTTTGGGTAACATTCTTTTCAATTTCACACTAAAGGATTCCGTTTTTTTGCACGCACGTACAAGTCCTTCTTCTTTGTATATCCGAGCAAACTTCTCACGCAAAACAACATATTTTTCCGCTTTATTGTGCAAGGAGCTCATATTGTTGACCGTCGCCTTTTCATAGTCCGTTTTAAACAACTTAAAGCCCCTCTCTTCTATCTCTTTTAAGAGCGCTAAACCTCTTTCCGTCCGCACAAAAATGCAGGAAACGCCGTTGGGATTCCAAAACTCGTCCGTTTCTTTGATACCCCAAAAATCACCCACACGGAAATCCGCCACACCGTTTTTATCACAGTAACGGCACTGAAAACAACTGGGGCGATTGTACACCTGAAATCCGTAGCCATAGTAAGAGCCAAATAGCGTCGTGAGCTTGGTCTTTCCGTTATCGAAACGCTCTTCTAAATGCGGTACAAACCAACCGTTCTTTTTACTGCGCGCGTTGATAAACGTCAGTTTTGCTTTGTTCTTTTTCTCTGTATATTCCTTGTACTCCTCGGCGATTTTATAAGACGTAACGCCCATACAAACTAGCTCGCAAGTGAACAGATTTTCATATTCTTTCCCTAAAAATAGTTTCAATGCAGATACATCGCAGGGACAACCAATGAACAATACGGTTTTGTTTGTCAAAAGCGTTTTCTTGACCGCCTGATATACGTCCTTTTTCTCACTTTGGACATACTTGGAGCTCATGAGCGCCTTCAAATCCTCTTCCTGCGTCACGCAAACGTATTCCGCCTTGATGTAATCCTTCGCATAGCGGACACCAAATACGACACCGCCTTTCTGCAAAATCAACTGCGATAACTCAGTAGCAAAGCCCCCCGACGTGCAATGCTCCATCACCTCTTTTTTCGTAGAATAGCCCGCGTATGTTTTCAAATAATCGGGATATCCCTTATTTGCATCGAGTTTTACGGGGCAAACACGTTCGCATGCGCGACAGTCCACGCATTTGGTTTGCTCTAAACTCGGGTACAAAAAGCCCTCGTCATCGTATCCCATAGCAATAGCTTTCGTCGGGCAAACGTTTTCACACGCCCCGCAACCACAACATATATTTTTATCCGCTAAATAACCGCTCATTTTTGATTTTTAATAAACTCCGCGTATGTAATACCTTTTTTAATTCCCTTCATCCCATTGCGCATCCACTTCATTTTCTTAAAAAAACCGAGCTTTTTCTCTCTGCGAAGACGATAGCAAGTGAACATACATCTAAGCTCTTTTAAAATAAAATTCTTTTTGAATTTGTATTGAATAAACGCACCGAGGTTATAGAAATATTTTTCATCGTATCCAGTAAACCAGTTGGAACCGTTGCCGTAATCAATCGTAGCAATCACCCCAGGGTGTTCATAAATCCTCATTTTATTCCTGCGGATATCATCTTGGAACAAAATCTCCTCACCTCCGCCCCATTGTGTACCTGAGCCGAAATTCTCGTTCATACGGATATTATGCTCGTTGATTTTAGAAAGACGCACCGTCAACATTTGCGAACTGTATCCGCGATAAGCAGGAGCCTTGCGCACCTTACTTATGCGATAATACGTCTTTTTCATCTTGTAATTAATACGATTGATATTAAATACAATCGCCGCCGCATCTGGAAGCTCTTTATATGCGTTCAGGATGATTTCTTTGTAATCTTTCGCCAATTCCTCGTCGTCATCACAAATAAGTACGATATCTCCGTGAGCATTATCCAGAGCCATATTTCGACTCTTAGACAAGCCACGTGCGTTCACCGAGATCATTCTCCACAAACCGTTTTCCGTTTGTTTTTCCTCATATCCGTCCTCATCACATTGATTGATGATTAAAACATCCCCTTTGATTCGCGTCTTTTCTGCAATAGAAAAATCCTCGCAGTGCATTACTGACATCAGGACTTCTAATTTTAAATTTTCCTGCTTGTTTTCCATTTTAACTTTCCTCTTCTCTTTAAATACTTTCTATCGATTTTTTTAAAAAGTCCATAGCGCGCATTCTTTCATTTGCCAATATCTCACCGATTTTTTGGTAATCTATATCCTCGCTCTCCAAAGGAATTTCTGCCCCTTGCGCTAAATATCTACCATTGACCCCGAACATATCCAATACCGTCTTTTGTCGGGAGGACTGATCGTATTGTTGGTACGCCCGTTCCACTGCCCAAAATTGCTTTTCATACAAAACGGAAAAAAGCATTCCGTGATAAGAGTCGGTAACAACAACCTCCGTTTTATCTATCCAACCGAGAAACTCTTTCGGTCCGCAATCTGGATAAGTTACTTTCAATCCTTTCTCCTCGCAAATAGACAAGACGTTACCGAGCGCAACAATTTCCAAATTCTTCTCCTTTGCATAATGAAAAATTTGTTCCTGCGTTTCTTTAGAGGGAGCATCCAAAAAATAACACAATAAGTATTTTTCTTGAATATTGGGCTCGACCTTGAGCTCATCCCAATCGTTTTTTTGACGAAGCAACGTAGGATCTAATACGACCTCCGCATTTAATCCCGTAAGTTCTTTAATAAGTCTTTGTCCTTCTTTTTCTCTTACCGACAAATGAGGAATTTCCGATATATATTTTTTCATCCGTCGCCGATTATAATCAGGGATAAAATCTCTACCGATGCTTGGCGCATATGCAATGCGTTTGTTTTTTGGCGCAAAGCGTAAATACATAAGCGGATCCACATACAAGGTCGTCGAACACCAAATTTGATCGCTTCCGCAAATAAAATTCACATACTCTTCCCTTTTTGCCGTCTTAACGAGCTTGCGATGAGAGAAAAATTGTTGCGTAATTTCGTCTTGAACGAATTGATTAAACAACGCAACCGTACCTTCGCTAATTTTCCTTGAATTCATATCGTTGACGTTGGTCATTGTCGAGGACAACAGCTTTGGATGGGTAAGGAGCTTGAACAACGAAGAAAGTATCTTCATCGGACGAAAATCGAAGTTTTTGGATACATTTCCTTTCTCCCAAACAATTTCACTTTCATACCCTAAATCCGAAACTGCTTTGCAAAGTGCATAACATTGCAAAACCGAACCGTAATTTTTTAAATTCGTGCGATTGATAACTGCTACTTTTTTCATTCTTTATTCCTTGAGTAATTGCAATTTTCTTTCCAATATCCGTTGCATTAAAATTTCTTGATCGAAAGATTCAGTGACGAACTGCACTGCGTTTTTGGATAAATGAGCGCGTAATTTCTCGTCTAAAGTCTTCACCATCGCTTGATAAAGTGCTTCGCTGTCGCGAGGTGCAACAATTAATGCCGTTTCGTTTTCCTTCACTGCGTCGATAGGACCTGGGATATTCGAAACGATGGAAGGCGTTCCCATCGCCGCCGCCTCCATCACCACATTGCCAAAGCCTTCGCGATAACTAGGGAATATCAACACGTCGATGGCGCAATAGTATTTCTCTACGTCGCTCACCAAACCTGTATAAATGATATTTTCGTCTCGCAAAGACATTTGATATCGCTCTTGGTCCAAGGTTTCTATTCCTTCCTGCGGCCCGACCATCAAGAGTTTTGCGCCGTCAATTTTTGCAAACGCAGCCAACAACTCATTAACGCCCTTATCCTTGGTAATTCGACCAACGAAACCAAAAATAAGTTCCTCTTTACCAATATCATACTTTTCCCGTATTTCCTTGCGGTAACTCTCTCTTTTTTGAACATTAAATCGTTGCAAATCTATACCACCGCTACTACCATTCCAAACAACTACCCCTTTCTCCATTTTAAATAGCTTTTCCTCGACCGCAAGTACGAGGTTGGAGGGGCTAACACACTCCACATGCGTGGATTTATTGCACGCCCAACGATCAAACAGGTATAAAAGCTTTTTTTTCCAACCAATTTCCCCCAAATATCGAAGCCCCATCAAATGGTAATTCCTGACCTTTGTTTTCGCACGCTTTGCAGCGATTGATGCATACAAAGCGGCGTTTGGAGTGGAATATTGAATAAAATCGAATTTTTCTCTTTTGAAAATTTTCGTCAATTCGCGTATCGCCTTCAAAGAACCGATTGCGTCGACACCGCGCGGTATCTCTAAGGGGATATAACGTATCTCCTCCCCAAGCAATGCCTGTAAGCCCTCATCGGGAGAACAAATCACCGAAACTTCAAATCCATTTTTAGCCAAAAATTTCAGTTGCGGAATAAAAAACGATTTTAAAGAAATGGAAATTGTCGTCACATAACAAATCTTTATCATCACATTTTCTTTGCAGGAACGCCTATATACGTCCCACTTTCCATTATATCTTTTACAACAACAGCACCTGCGCCTATCATACAATCAGCACATATATTCACATTGTTTTTAATTGTAGCCCCAACTCCAAGCCAAACCTTTTCGCCAAGCGTAACCGTGCCTGCTACGTGCACGCCAACGGCAATATGACAATAATTCCCGATGATACAATCGTGATCAACCGAGCTGCAAGTGTTCAAAATCACACCCTTGCCCAGTTTCGAACAGGGATTGATGACCGCACCAGCCATAATCGCCGTGCCTGCGCCCACCTCTACGCATGCGCCGATGATCGCACT
>JAFUMY010000008.1 GCA_017482415.1 Clostridia bacterium | reverse complement strand
CTACCTATCGTCGTTCGCTTATCTCGTCCCTACAAGACATTATCAATGTCTCGCTTAACGGGTAACTCGTCCCGCTCCGACGTTATCAACGTCGTCCTTTGCCGTCAAGTTTTTCAAAATCCAAGCTTCGTAAGGCAAAGCGTTTTGTTCCCGCAAAACGGCTCCCACCATCGCTCCCCGTCGCAAGCCGTAGAATCGAAAACAGCCGTACCACCAATGGTGATACGGCTGTTTTGGTCGAGGCGACGGGCATCTGCCCAAAGGGCAGGGCTTCGAAACGCCGACAACTTTCGCATTATTTCCCAAACTATTTCTTGCGGACGTTTCTCGCGCGAACCCACGATAATACGTGGTTTCTCGCAACTGTCAACGAAGACAAAAAATACGGTGCAACCGCAAGGTTTCACCGTATTTTTGGTCGAGGCGACGGGATTTGAACCCACGACCTTCGCGTCCCGAACGCGACGCGCTACCAGCTGCGCTACGCCTCGATTTTTCAGTTTTTTATCTATTTTCGTAAGTGGTCAAACATGTGGTCAAGCCACTTATTTCGAACGTTTTTTAGAAAAGTGTACCGCCCGAATTGTCAGTGTTGTCAAGGGGTCAGAGGTTCGAAAAAATCTACCAAGGAAAGCCCTTGTGGGTGTCCCGAACGCGACGCGCTACCAGCTGCGCTACGCCTCGATTTTCATAAAACGTGTACATTATAACAGATAACGCTTGAAAAGTCAACCCTTTTTATGGGCTTGCAGGTTGGATTTTTAAAAAAATCCCGTATTTATAAAAATGGAGATTTTTGAAAATAAAATCTTAAATCTTGACAGCCAAAAGGAATTGTGATATGCTATAATAAACATGAAAAAAATATTGTTATAGGTGAAGTATGAGAAAAATCACTAAAAAACTTTCGGCGGTTTTAGGGCTGCTATTAACCTACTCATTTGCCTTTTCATCGTGTGGCTTTGCAATGAATACCCCGACGAATAATAGTTCGTCACAGTTGGAGAGTTCTAACGCAGAGAATTCTTCAAAAAAAGAAGAAACGGAGGAGAATATGGCATTAAAGGCAATTTCACCGCTTGACGGAAAAATGGTAAATCTTGCTAATAATGATGTTACGGCATTTTTGGAAAATTATGAGGTGGGGGCTTCAGCGGAATACGCTACGGGCGAAGATCATTTTTTGATGCGTGGGCTCAATTTGAAATGGGCGGAAGAGGACTCAGCCGAAGAATACGAGGTTTTCCTTTCCTTGGACAAAGACCTTGAGGATGCAACGGTTTACAAGGCGGAAGAGGCGAAGCTTCACGTAGACGATTTGTTTGTAAACAAGCAATATTATTGGCAGGTATCCGCAAAGGCAGATGGTGAAGAAATTGCGAAATCGGAAATTTACACCTTTAAAACCCTTGCAACCCCGAGGACGATTACGATGGATGGCGTTTCCAATACGCGCGATATCGGCGGCAAGAATACCGAATCGGGAAAAAAGGTCAAGCAAGGCATGATTTATCGCGGCGCTTATTTGGATGAAATTACTGAAACGGGAATCAAGCAGGCGTTGGAAACTTATGGAATTAAGACCGATTTAGACCTTCGAAAAGCTGCTGAGGGCACGGCAGGTACGAGTTCACCACTTGGTCACGGAGTACAATATTTGCAATATTCTTGTCCATATTACTTAGGGAATGAGGGAATTGGTAATCCGGATAATTGGGAAAATTTAGCGAATGCGATCAAGGTATTTGCGAATAAGGAAAATTATCCCGTATTCTTCCATTGTTCCGTTGGACGGGACAGAACGGCGATGGTGGCTATGTTCTTGGAAGGTTTGTTGGGTGTTTCTTTTGAGGATATGACAATTGATTATGAAATGTCCTTCTTTTCTTATCGCGGTTGCTTGGATGGAGCGGCTCCGCAACAAATGGCGGAGAATTTTGTGAACACGTGCGCATACGTGGAAAATCAATATAAAGGCGAGGGAAATAGTTTTTCTGCCTATTGCGAGGCGTATTTATTGAAGATTGGCGTGACGCAAGAAGAAATCGATACGATTCGCGAGATTATGTTGGAAGACGAATAAGCTTAAAATAAAATGTACATTCCCCGAAAGGTTTTGCTTTCGGGGTTGCTTTTTTTTAAAAAACGTGGTATACTGAGAATATGGAAAAGCAAGTATTAGATTGTATAATTGTTGGAAGTGGCATGGCGGGCATATCTGCCGCGCTTACGTTACAGGCGAATAAGAAAAGTTTTTTGATTTTTGGCTCGGCGGAGCTCAGCGATAAAATTTCAAAAGCGGAGAAGATTCATAATTATCCTGGGTTTAGCGACGTGTCGGGGAAAGAGCTTGTTTCTGCTTTAAAATCGCAGCTTTTAGACGCGAATATTGCCGTTGTGGAAGAAAAGGTGACGGGCGTGTACGCGTTGAAAGAGAAATTTACTCTCTTGACCGATACGGGAAAACAGTATGAAGCCAGAACTGTAATCTTGGCAACGGGAGTGGAATCAATTCGTTTGATTGAGGGCGAGGAAGCCTTTTCGGGACGTGGGGTGAGCTATTGCGCGACCTGTGACGGCTTTTTGTATAAAGGGAAAACGATTGCGGTTGTTTGCACCTCGAAGCGTTTGGAGCATGAAATCGGGTATCTTGCCGATTTTGCGGAAAAGGTGTATTTGATTCCCATGTATAAAAACGTGGAAATTGAACGCGATAATATAATCAAAATTCAAAAAATGCCAAAGTCTATTGCAGGCGGTTTGCGTGTGAATCGACTTATTTTTTCGACAACACCCATGGAGGGAATTCCTGCCGAGCTTCCCGTAGACGGGGTATTTATGTTACGTGAAAGCGTTTCACCTGCCGTTTTGGTCGGTGGATTGAACGTTGTGGACGGGCACGTGCAAGTGGATAGGAATATGGCAACGAATCTTGTCGGGTGCTATGCCGCAGGGGATTGTACGGGTAGACCCTATCAATACGCAAAGGCCGCGGGCGAAGGAAACATGGCGGCGCATTCCGTCAGTGCTTATTTGAAATAAAAAGCGGCTTTCAGAAAAGGAGGTAAAACCGAATATGCAAAAGCGGGTAATTTTATATTCCGATTTGAATAATTTTTTTGCCTCCGTAGAAATTGCGCTAAACCCTGCGCTAGCAGGAAAGCCCTTGATTGTTTGCGGCGACCCCAAGGAGCGCCACGGTATCGTTTTGGCGAAGAATGAAGAAGCGAAAAAGTACGGAATCAAAACGGCGGAAACGGTATATTCGGCTTTGCGCAAATGTCCCGATTTGCAAATGGTCGGCTCCCATTTTCACGAATATAAGCGTTATTCCAAGCGCGTTGTAGGAATTTACAGCCGATACACGGACGTAATTGAGAAATGTAGTATTGACGAATGCGCGCTCGATATGACGGGGAGTACCTTACTTTTTGGCTCGGGGAAAGAGATAGCCGAGCGGATTCGCGAGGAGGTAAAAAGAGAAATCGGGGTAACCGTTTCTATTGGGGTGAGTTTCAATAAAGTTTTTGCGAAGCTCGCCTCCGAATTAAAAAAGCCCGATGCTGTAACGGAAATTCGGGAGGATAATTACAAGAAAATCGTTTGGCCGCTGCCTGTTGGCGAACTGTTGTTTGTGGGAAAGTCCACGGCGGAAACCCTGCATAAGCTTGGGATAAAAACAATCGGGGATTTGGCGAATGCCGATGAGGCGTTTGTATCCCATTATTTAGGGAAACGAGGCAGGCAGTTACGAGTTTACGCGCGTGGGGAAGATTCTGAACCCGTCAAGGCGGTAAAGGAGAAAGAGGATTTAAAATCAATCGGCAATTCGACGACGTTGCCCAAAGATATTACGGATAGAGAGGAGATAAAGCGTTGGTTTTACGCCTTATCGGAAAGCGTTGTGGCAAGGCTGCGCGCGGCGGACGTCGGGCGGGCGAATACCGTACATATTGTCGTTCGAAACGAACGCTTGGAGGATTCAACCTGTCAAACGAAAGTGCCGCCAACGGCGATTTGCGGTGACGTTGCCAAAACGGCGTATGAACTGTATTGTCGGCATTTCCCGATTGGGACGAAAGTACGGATGCTTGGCGTTACCGTTTCGGGGTTCGATTATCACGTTGAACAGCTTTCGCTGGATGATGCGCTTGCGCCGCAGGGCGCGACCTACGAAAAAAAGGAGCGCATGGAAAACGCCGTGCAAATGCTGAGGAGTAAATATGGGTATGCGAGCTTGCAGCGCGGCTTGGTGCTGGAAGACGAGAAATTGAACGGATTGGATATTCGGGGTAAAAAAGAGGAATAAAATTTAAAAAACTGCCGATACTGATGATATCGGCGGAAAGAGGAAGAATTTTCGCTTGAAGATAAAAGAAGGGCTACCGAAAACGCTTGTTTTCGATAGCCCTTCGCGGTTTTAGCAATAAAAAAACTGCGCGATCCTTTTTTGCCGAAATTTACCGAAGCGGAAACGCCGCAGGTGACTCCTGCAAAGCTACCTTATGGCACACGCAAACATCCGCTTAGTGCTGCTACATTCCTGTCCTGACACGGTTCACGGCATTACGTTGCATAAGACCTTGCGATCAACGTTCCTTACGGCGCGCAAACCTTCCATAAACTTCGTCGAGAAAGGCATTCGGTTCTGCTATAGCGGATTGCAGATACAGGGTGCCGCTAACTCCCCACCTACGCGCAGCCTATATATTATAAAACATTTTATAAGGAAAAGCAAGCGTTTTTGCCGCCTTTTTTATCGCCTCTGTGTTTGGACGATGAAGATTTTGTCAAAAAAAGCGGAAAAATACGTAAGGCGGGTTTTGTCTTTATGAACTTTAAGAGGAATACTTGACAAAGGAAACGGGGAGGAGTATAATAAAAGGGTAAGGAGATATAAAAATGTCAGAAAATTGTACACATAATTGTTCTACCTGTTCTGCAAATTGCAGTTCGCGAAAAAAAGAAAAAGAAAGCTTTTTAAAAGAACCGCACAAGAAATCCTCGATTAAAAAAGTAATCGGTATTGTCAGCGGTAAAGGTGGTGTCGGAAAATCGCTCACCACGTCCCTGCTGGCCTCGTTTGCACAAAAGCAAGGCTTATCCGTGGGGATTATGGATGCGGATATTACTGGTCCTTCAATCCCCAAAATGTTCGGCGTAAAGGACCGTGCTACGGGTGATGAGAGTGGTATTAACACCGTATTATCCCCCTCGGGTATGCAGATGATGTCGATGAACCTTTTGCTTGATGAGGAAACCTCGCCTGTTATTTGGCGCGGTATGGTAATTTCGGGTACGGTTATGCAGTTTTGGACGGACGTCATTTGGAAGGACCTCGATTTGTTGTTTATCGATATGCCTCCTGGGACGGGCGACGTGCCCTTGACGGTATTCCAAAGCATTCCCATTGCGGGCATCGTTATCGTTACCACCCCGCAGGATTTGGTGAAAATGGTTGTGGAAAAAGCGGTGAATATGGCGCGTATTATGAACGTGCCCGTGTTAGGACTCGTGGAAAATATGAGCTATCTTTCCTGTCCCGATTGCGGTAAAAAGATTGAAGTATTCGGAGCAAGCAAAGCGGAAACACTTGCTATGGAATACGGTATTCCTGCCGTTGCGAGAATGCCGCTCGACGCGCGCATTTCCACACTTGCGGATTCGGGCCGCATTGAAGACTATGAAACGGACGCGTTGAAGGACGTATTCGCGGCGATTGAGCGCGCGGCGGCGAAAAGAGCCGATTAAATAGAAGGGTTTTACAGAAGATGGGCTTTAAGGCGGAGAAAGAGAAGGTCGATAAACGGAAAAAATTGGTAAAACGCATCGCACTTGCCGTTGCGGTGGCGCTTCTCGTCGCCTTTTGTGTATTCGGTGCCTTTTGTCCACCGAAAACTTGGAAATATTATTTTGGTCAGCCCGAGCTTTCGAAACGGAACGAGGGTGAGCTTCGCGTGCATTTTCTCGACGTTGGACAGGGGGATTCGGCTCTTGTGGAATTGCCAGACGGGAAGATCCTTTTGGTGGACGGTGGAGATGATTTGGAAAGCACCTCCACGACGATTATGCGCTATTTAAAAGCCTTGGATATTGATACCATCGACTATTTGGTGGTCTCCCATGCCGATACCGATCACTGCGGTGGTTTGGACGTCGTTGCAGAGCATACAAAAATACTCAACGCGTACCTGCCTGCCGTAAATCCTGCAAAATCGGGGGAAGCCTTCGCGTCTTTATACGTGAATTTAGTGGAGCAGGGAACCGCGCTTTGTCATGCGGCACGAGGGATGCAGATTAGCGAGAATTCCTCCTATGAGCTTTGCTTTTTATATCCGTATATGGGGATGGTGCAGGAGGAACAAATAGAAATCAATTCCGAGTCTGCGGATTCAAATACATTATCCTCTGTGCTTTGGCTTGAATATAAGGAAACGAGTATATTGTTCACAGGCGATGCGCCGTTGGAAACGGAAACGTTATTGGTTCGGGACGATAGCTTGGGACTATTAGACGTTTTTGGGGTAGACTTGTCGGACGTGGAAATTTTAAAGGTGGCTCATCACGGCTCGGAAACCTCAACCTCGAAAGAATTTTTGGAATATTTACAATTGGAAACGGCGGTAGTTTCCTGCGGTAAGAACAATATGTATGGGCACCCGACGAAAGAAGTGGTGGATAGAATTGCTGCGGCGGGGGCAAAGCTTTACCGGACGGACGAAAACGGAACGGTTTCGATTACCGTGCAGGAAAACGGAGCGTATTTAGTAACGGTGACTACGCAAAACGAATAATTGGGCGGCTTCGAAAGAGGCTGCTTTTCGTTTGTAGGGGTATTTAAAATAAACAAAGTTTATTTTTTCGAAAGAATAACACAGATTTTCACTTCATTTTCATTGTAATAACCTGAAAAATTTGTTATAATAATTGGAAAGAAGTTTATAAAACGGTTTTGGTAGTAAGTAAATGGAAGCAGTAAAATTCGACAACGTATATTTTTCCTACGATCGAGAGGAGCGACAAGGCGAGCAGGGTGACGTATTCGACCTTGGCGGTTCGTATGCCCTTCGTGGGATTAATTTAACAGTTCAAGAGGGCGAATTTGTAGCCGTTTTAGGACATAATGGAAGCGGGAAATCCACCCTTGCGCGTCTTGTGAACGGTTTGTTGACCCCCGATTCGGGTTCGGTCAGCGTTTTTGGCGAAACTGCGACCGACGATAAAAAGCTGTTTGAGATACGCAAACAGGTGGGGATTGTTTTCCAAAACCCCGACAATCAAACGGTGGCTTCGATTGTTGAGGACGATATTGCCTTTGGCCCAGAAAACGTCGGTATTCCTCGCGAAGAGATTGGCGAACGTATCGCGTTTGCTTTGAACGCCGTAGGGATGAATGAATTTCGCCATGCTACACCGTCCAGACTTTCTGGGGGACAGAAGCAACGTATTGCGATTGCGGGCGTTTTGGCATTGCGCCCTCGCGTGATGATTTTAGATGAAGCGACGGCAATGCTCGATCCCCGAGGCAGAAAAGAGGTCATGGACGTCGTTTTGAAATTGAATAAAGAAGAGAGGATTACGGTAATTTTGATTACCCATTTCCCCGAAGAGGCGTTACTTGCCGACAGGGCGGTTGTCTTACACCGTGGTGAAATCGTGTTGGAGGGCGCGCCTGAAACCGTTTTTGAAAAGGGTGAAGAGCTGAAAAAATATTCGCTTGTTATGCCTCGTCCCGTGCGGATTTGCCGTGCATTGACCGAGGGCGGTGTATCAGTAGCCGACTCGATGGACGCTGAAGCAATTGCGAAACAAATTAAAGAACGGACGGCTGTTCTGGATGTAAAAAATACAGAAACGACCCATCCATGTACGAGTTCTTTGGGCGTAATGCCCACGTATACGGGAGAAGATATCGGGCGTGTATTTTGTCAAAACCTTTCCTACGTATACAACGCAAAAACGGCGTTTGCAACCACTGCGCTTTCAGGGGTGGACTTGGAAATTTATCCAGGGGATTTCTTCGGGATTATCGGGCATACAGGCAGTGGAAAATCCACTTTCGTACAGCATTTAAACGCGCTTTTGAAAGTGCCGTCTGCGGAAAAGAAATATAAGCCCAAGAAACCGAAAAAAGGCAAGCCGTTACCTCCGAAGATTGTACTGAAAGTCAACGGCTACGATTTGACGGATAAAACCACCGATTTTCTTGCTTTGCGTAGCAAGGTGGGGATGGTGTTTCAGTACCCCGAGTATCAGCTTTTTGCGGAAACGGTATTCGATGACGTTGCATTTGGTTATCGGAATTTCAACGCTAAGCCCTCGGAAGCGGAGGTTGCGGAGGCGGTTAAGGCTGCGCTTGAAACGGTTGGTTTAAATTATGAGGAGATTAAAAACCGTTCGCCTTTTG
The DNA here is from genome assembly GCA_017482415.1 of Clostridia bacterium. Lineage (GTDB taxonomy): Bacteria > Bacillota > Clostridia > Christensenellales > Borkfalkiaceae > Scatosoma. The sequence continues at coordinate 14,981 of JAFUMY010000008.1, read as the reverse complement.
AGCTTTCGGGCGGTCAGCGCCGCCGCGTAGCGATTGCAGGCGTAATTGTGACTAAGCCTGAAATTTTGGTGCTGGACGAGCCTGCAGCAGGCTTGGACCCTTTGGGGAAAGAAGAAATCATGTCTCTTCTGCATAAGATTCACGCCGATTGGTGTAAGACGGTGATTATCGTATCTCATGATATGGACGAGATTGCGGAAAATTGCAACCGTGCGGCGATATTTGCAGAGGGTAGCGTTTTATCGGTCGATACGCCCAGCGCGCTATTCAAAGCCGCAGACGCGTTGTCTGCAAAAGGCTTAGACGTGCCGTTTACAGCGAAAATCACCCGTGCCTTGGCAAAGCTTGGCTTAAAAATCGAGAATGATTTTACAGAAACGGATTTTATAAATCAAGTGCTTGCTTATGCAAAAATGGCGGGGGCAGGTACGCGTTTAACGGGAGGTGCAGACAATGCGTGACGTTGCGTTTGGTCAGTATTATCCCTCGAATTCTTTCGTGCATAAATGCGACCCGCGCGCGAAGATTTTGTTTTTAATCGTTTATATCGTTGCGGTGTTTTTATGTAAAAATTTCTATGCGCTCGGCGCTTGTGCGGCGTTGTTTATTCTGATTGCCTGCGTTTCGAACGTTCCGTTTTCCAGCTTACTTCGCTCGGTAAAGGCGGTGCTGTTCTTGCTCCTTTTTATGGCGGTTTTGAATTTATTTCTCTATGACGGTCAAACGGTGCTTTGGAGCTGGAAATTTATTACGATTACAAAGGAAGCAATCTATTATACGATTTTTCTTGCGGTGCGATTATTCCTGCTTGTGCTCGGCTCCTCTCTTTTGACTTTGACGACGACGCCTGTGTCGCTTGCGGACGGGATTGAGAGCCTGCTCTCACCCTTAAAGCTTATTCGCTTTCCTGTGCACGAACTTGCGTTGATTATGTCGATTGCCCTGCGCTTTATTCCCATTTTAACCGAGGAAACGGGGCGAATCATGAACGCGCAAAAAGCGCGCGGCGCAGATTTTGAAACGGGTGGACTTATAAAACGAGTAAAGGCGATTATTCCGACGCTCATACCTTTGCTGATTAGTGCGTTCCGCCGTGCGGACGAGCTTGGCGATGCGATGGACGCAAGGTGTTATTCGGGAAGTAAAGTGCGTACAAAATACAAGAAACTAACCTTTACCTGGCGCGACCTATTGGCGTTGTTGTTTGGCGTGGCGTTGCTTACGGGCGTGATTTTGCTTCGCGTTTATACGCAAGCTTTGATTTAAAAAATTTTGGAGGGCGTGGGGATGCGCTATGTGTTAAAAATTGCATATGACGGCACTTCCTATGCAGGTTGGCAATGCCAGAAAAACGCGGTCTCCGTGCAAGAGGTTTTGGAAAACGCAATCCAAGAAGCACTTGGGGTTTCAGTGCGTGTAACGGCGAGTGGTAGAACGGATGCGGGTGTGCATGCGGCGGGTCAGGTTTGTCATTTCGACGGTGCGGGGCTTACCGTACCGCCTGAGCGTATGCCCGATTGCTTGAATCGTTTTCTTCCTCCCGACGTGCGCATTGTAGAGGGTTGGTCAGCAGACGATACTTTTGATAGCAACCGCAGTGCAAAGCGTAAGACGTATTGTTATTCCTTGTACGTTTCAAAACGTGAAATGCCGTTGAAAGAACGCTATGCCGTGCGAGTGGACGATGCGCCTTCGCTCGAAGCTTTGCAGACGACTGCTAGGCTGTTTGAGGGGGAACATGATTTTAAAGCGTTTTGCGCTTCGGGCTCGTCGGTAAAGACGACGGTGCGTACCGTGTACGAGGTGAAGGTGGAGGAAGGCGAGAGTTTTGGCTCACGAGATATCCGTATTTACGTAACGGGGAACGGTTTTTTATACAACATGGTACGGACGATGACGGGCGAACTTTTAGAGCTTGCGTCGGGCAGGCGCACCAAGGAAAGTTTGTTGGAAGCGTTTGCTACGGGAGAACGTGGCTTGCTTGGTAAAACAATGCCGGCGAAAGGACTTGTTTTATGGCAGGTCGAATATGATATTTCTAAGCAGGAAAAATAAACAAACGAACTGCGTGTAGTAGGAGTTTTTATGGAATTATATACTTTTTATCAAATGGTAGCGGTATTCGCTATGGAGTACGGCAAAAATCCTACGTCGATGATGATTCTCAGTATGTTCATCGGCGGGGCGATTTGGCTTGCTTTGTTTTTATTGCAAGGTTTCGGTTTATATAAAATGGCAAAAAATCGCGGCATGAAAAAGAAGGGCTTAGCCTTCGTTCCTTTTGCGAATATTTACTATATCGGTAAGCTTGCAGGGGATTGTAATTTCTTCGGGCAAAGGGTAAAGCGTGCAGGCATGTACGCGATGATTATGCAAATTATTGTTACCGTGCTCTGCGTTTCTACGGCTGCGGCAGAGCTGTATCTCTATTGGAATTGCGGCGCGCCGATTTTTACGTCGGATATGTTGGTGCCTTACTTCAATGCGGTAACCGCAGGCGAGATTTTTGCCGAAAAATTCTATAAGATAACCTCGTTCTATCTCTTGTCGATATTCGAGCTTTTATATGAAATTTTCCTCGTGATTTTGGCAATGGGGCTTTACAAAAAGTACACGCCGAAAAACTACATGATGCTGGGAATTTTGACTTTGATTTTCCCGTTTACGAGATTGATTATAATCTTTGCATTGCGCAATCGTCCTGCAATCGATTACGAGGCGTATATGCGCGCTCGCCATGAAGCTTACGTCCGTCAACAACAGGAGTATTATAACCGTTATGGTAATCCATACAACAATCCCTACGGGAACGGCTACAACCGCCCGAACGGCGGCTACGGCGCACCCTACGGACAAACTCCCTATAATGGACCGACGGCTCAGCCCGAAGACCCTTTTTCCGAGTTCGATAAATCCGCTACGGATAAAAAGTCTACGCCGAACGAGGGTGGAGATTCGGACGGATTTTTCGATTAAGACGCAAAGCATACTTTGTCTTGTCGCAAACAAACAGAAAATTGCATATTTCAATGGACGGGAAATAAGGAAAAGTTATATTTCCCGTCTTTTTTTATAAAAAATAACCGTAAAACGGTTTACAGAAGTTTTATACTGTGATATAATAATAGCATATATAACTTGCGTTTATAACTCTGTGTAATCGGTTCGAGAAAAAATACTCGTGTGAAATCGCAGGGGAAAGGAGGTTGGAATGCTGGAAGAAAATATAGCTGCGATAGCGACTCCGTCGGGGAAAGGCGGCGTTGCGATTATTCGTATCAGCGGAAAGGATCCGCTTAAAATTGCGGCGCAGATGTTCCGTCCTACGTCCAAGACGCAGGTGTCTGATTTCGAGCCTTATCGTATGTATCCAGGCACGATTCTCACCGAGAACTTTTCCGATTACGGCTTGTGCGTTTATTTCAAAGCACCTGCAAGCTATACGGGGGAGGATATCGTGGAATTCCAATGCCACGGCGGTGAAAGCGTTGCGCGCGGAATTTTAAAGCAAACCTTCCGTCTTGGTGCAAAAGCGGCAGGCAGGGGCGAGTTCACGAAGCGCGCGTTCTTAAATGGAAAGCTGTCCTTGGCGTCTTGCGAGGGGGTTGCCGAGATGATTAACGGCGAATCGGAGGCAGAGGTAAAGGCGGGGTATCTGCTGTATAGCGAAAAGCTCACGGAAAAGGTACGCGCTTTGCAGGCAGAGCTGACGACCTTGCTCGCAGGGATTGACGTATCCGTAGACTATCCCGAAGAGGATGTGGAAGAGCAGCACGTTGCAGAGCTGTCCATAGCGCTCAAAAAGCTTGAGGATGAGTTGAACCTTTTGACGGACGGCTATGCCGTCGGTAAAAAAATCAAGTCTGGGGTTACCGTTGCGATTTGCGGCAAACCGAATACAGGGAAAAGCTCTCTGTTGAATCGACTTTTGGGCTATGATAAAGCAATCGTTTCCGACGTTGCAGGTACGACGCGCGACGCCGTGGAGGGAGTCCTTGAAATCGAGGGCAGAAAATTCAATTTATACGACACCGCAGGGGTGCGCGAAAGCGGCGACCGCATTGAGAATATCGGTATCGAACGAGCGGAGTCGATTATTCGTTCGGCAGACGTAGCGGTATTCGTTGCGGATTTGGCGGAGCAGGGCATCGACGAAGAGGATTCGAGGGTGCTTGAAATGGTCAAGGGGAAGCCGCTTATCAAGGTGGTGAATAAAGCGGATATTTTAAAGGACGAAACAGCTACGGACGCGGACGTTTACACCTCGGCTGTAACAGGAGAGGGTATTCAAAAATTAAAGCGACTCTTATATGAAAAGGGTTTTGGCGACCGCGGCGAGGATGCAGCATTCTTAATCGAGGAACGACATTTCGAGGCGTTGCAGCGTGCGAAAGATAGCTTGCATAAAGCGATTTTCGCTTGTGAGAGCGAGCCGCTCGACCTCATTGGTATCGACGTGAAAGAGGCTTGGGACGCGCTCGGGGAAATTACGGGCGAAACGGCAACGGAACGAATTATTGAAGAAATATTCTCTAAATTCTGCGTAGGGAAATAAGCGGAATTTGGAAAAAGGATAAGGGCAGGTATGCGTTTATGGTAAATTTAGAATTATATCGTGTATTTTATACGGTAGCGAAATGCGGTAGCCTTACCAAGGCTGCGGAGGCGTTATATATTTCCCAGCCCGCCGTATCGCAATCGATAAAACAGCTTGAAAATCAGTTGGGGGTCAGTCTATTCAACCGCACGCACAGAGGTATGGAACTTTCCGCGCAGGGTGGAAAGCTGATTTTTGCGGAAGTGGAACGCGCGTTGGGGCTTTTCCAAGCCGCGGAAAACCGCATTGCGGAGACAAAGGAATCGGCGACGGGTGTTATTCGAATCGGTGCAAGCGATACCATTTTCGAGTATTTTCTTGCGGATAAAATCGTGGACTTTCACGAGCGGTTTCCCGCAGTTAAAATCGAGCTGATGGCAGATTTTACGCCAATCACAATCGAAAAATTGAAAGCGGATGAATGCGACGTTGCGTTTGTCAATCTTCCCATTGAGGAAGAAGCGGAGCTGTCTTTGTTCGGGAACTGTATGCGTTTAAACGACGTGTTTGTTGCAGGCGAAAAATATAAAGAGCTTGCAGATGCGCCGTTGAGCTTGGCAAAGTTAAGAAAATATCCGCTTATTTTTATGGATAAGAATACGATTGCGCGGAAATCTCTCGATAATTATTTAGACGCGCATGGAGTTTCTTTGCTGCCTGCAATCGAGGTTGGCAGTTGGGAGCTTATGAAGCGTTTGGTCAAAAAAGGTATGGGAATCGGCGTGATTCCACGCGAGTATATCCAAAAACAGCTTTTGGACGGCGAATTGTTTGCACTTAGCACCGATCCGTCCCTGCCGACCCGTTCGGTGGGAATGCTTTTGCCCAAGAACAAAACGGTTTCTTATGCATTGCATTGTTTTATCGATTATTTTCATAAGGAAAACTAAGACGAAGTAGAGAATAAATATGGCAAAACCGAATTCCAGATTAAGAAATTTTTGTATAATTGCGCATATCGACCACGGTAAAAGCACGCTTGCCGATCGGCTTATGGAGCGCACGGGTCAGGTTTCTCAGCGCGACATGGAGGAGCAGCTTCTCGATAGCATGGATATCGAGCGTGAACGCGGTATTACGATTAAGCTCACCCCCGTTCGTATGTACTATACGGCAAAAGACGGGCAGGAATACGAGTATAATTTGATTGATACGCCGGGTCACGTTGACTTTACGTACGAGGTCAGCCGTTCGCTTGCGGCATGCGAGGGGGCGATTTTGGTCGTAGACGCAACGCAGGGCGTAGAGGCGCAGACACTTGCCAACGTATACCTTGCGCTTGAAAATAACCTTGAAATATTGCCTGTCATCAATAAAATCGATTTGCCCAGCGCGCGGATTGACGAGGTGAAAAAGGAGATTGAGGACGTAATCGGCTTAGACGCGTCCGACGTGCCTTGCGTTTCCGCGAAAGAGGGCACGAATATTGAGGATTTATTGGAAGCGATTGCAGGATACTTCCCTGCGCCTGACGGAGATACGGAAAAACCCTTGAAAGCATTGATTTTCGATAGCTACTACGATAACTATAAAGGGGTTATTCTGTTCGTCAGACTCATGGACGGCAGCGTCAAGGTTGGGGATAAGATTAAGACGTTCTTATCGAGTACGGTATACGACGTTACCGAGGTCGGAGCATTTGCGCCCAATCCCACGCCTAAGCAATGCTTGAAGGCGGGTGAGGTAGGCTATATTGCCGCTTCGATTAAGTCGATTCAAGACGTAGCCGTAGGCGATACGGTCACCTCGGCGACGAATCCTGCACCTGCGCCGTTGCCGGGTTATAAAAAGGTGCAACCCGTTGTATTTTGCGGTATTTATCCTTTGGATGGCAGTAAATTCAACGATTTGAAGGAAGCGATTTTAAAATTGCAGCTCAACGACGCGTCGCTCATCTTCGAGCCCGACAATTCCGTTGCGCTCGGGTTTGGCTTCCGTTGCGGTTTCTTGGGTCTGTTACACATGGAGATTATCCAAGAACGTATCGAACGTGAGTTCAATCTTGATATTATCACGACGGCGCCTTCGGTAAGCTATTTGGTGCATAAGACGGACGGAGAGGAGTTCTTTGTGGATAACCCCTCGCATTTGCCTGACCCTTCGGATATTGAGTATATGGAAGAACCCATCGTGAAAGCGGAGGTGTATACGCCGCCCGATTATATGGGCTCGATTATGGACCTTTGCAAGGAAAAGCGCGGTGTTTTCAAGAATATGACCTACATGGACGAACGCCGTGTGAAGCTGGAATATACATTGCCTTTGAACGAAATTGTATACGATTTCTTCGACAGCTTAAAATCGAGAACGAAAGGCTATGCAAGCTTTGATTACGAGTTGGCAGGATATCAGCGTTCAAAGCTCGTTCGTCTGGATATTCTTTTAAACGGTGAGCTTTGCGACGCGCTTTCGACCATCGTATTTGAGGACCGTGCGTATGAGCGCGGCAGAACCCTTTGCGAGAACTTAAAGGACGCGATTCCGCGTCAGCTTTTCGAAATTCCCGTACAGGCGGCGGTCGGTGGTAAGATTATCGCGCGTGAAACGGTCAAGGCGGTTCGAAAAGACGTACTTGCGAAATGCTACGGCGGCGACATTACCCGTAAGAGAAAGCTGCTCGAAAAGCAGAAAGAGGGTAAAAAGCGTATGCGTAAAATGGGCTCTGTGGAAGTTCCCAGCGAAGTATTCATGGAGATTCTTAAAACGAACAAGGAATAAGGTTATGGCAGGTATTTATATTCACGTTCCTTTTTGCAGACACAAATGCTCCTATTGCGATTTCGTATCCTATCCCGATAAAATTGATTATGCGGAAGCGTATATGGCTTGTCTGTATAAAGAATTAAAAATGCGCGGCGAAGAACTTAAGGATTACGAGTTCGACACCGTATATTTCGGCGGCGGTACGCCGTCCTATATTCCCCCCAAGCTTATTTTGGGTGCGATGAATCAGATTAAAGCTTGCTTCAAGCTTGCAAAAAACGCGGAAATCACTTTGGAATTGAATCCCGGCACAATCGGTGAAAACAAGGTGCAAACCTATCTGCAAGCAGGAATCAACCGTTTCTCGATTGGCTTGCAAACGGCGATTGACGAGCAGCTTGCCGATCTTGGTAGAATCCACAACGCGCGCGATTACGTGTATGCGACGAAGCTTTTAGAGGGACAAAATTTCAGTACGGACGTCATGCTCGGGCTTAAAAATCAGACGAAAGCAGACGTGCAAAAAACAATCGAGTTGGCGGCGGCTTGTGGTTCAAGGCACATATCCATGTACGCGTTGACGGTCGAAGACGGCACGCCTATCTATACCGATTATCTCAATGGCGAGCTGCCCGATTCGGACGAGGTGGCAGAGCTTTACGAGTTTGGGAAGAAGCTTTTGGAGGAAAAGGGCTATAAACGCTACGAGGTTTCCAATTTCGCGATTCCCGGCTATGAAAGCAAGCATAATTTAAATTATTGGCGGCGCGGCGAATATATCGGTGTAGGCGTTTCAGCGAGCTCGTTTATGTGCGGTAGACGCTTCACGAACACCTTTGATTTGGACGAGTATATGAAATGTATTATTTCGGGCTTCTATCCTGCCGTTTCCAGCGAACAGGTTGAGGAAAAGGAAGCGAAATTTGAATACGTCATGCTCGCGCTTCGTACCGCAGAGGGCGTTTCCATGAAAAAGTACAAGGAAACGTTCGGCACGTCACTTGGTGAGGATTTCCCCGAAGCCTTGAAAAAATCGGTAAAATACCTCGAATTAAGTGGGGATAATCTGCGCATTAAGGACGAGTATCTTTACGTGCAAAACTCAATTCTTATGCCGTTTATCGAGGAGATGGAACAGTGAGAATTTTGATTATACGTCACGGCGATCCCGACTATGAAAACGATACGCTGACGGAAAAGGGGCGTAGAGAAGCGCAGCTGCTTGCGCAACGGCTTGGAAAGGAAAAAATCGACGCGATTTATTCTTCGCCGCTCGGTCGGGCAAAGGATACCTGCATGTATACGGCAAGGGCGCTCGGCATGGAAAAGGAAGTCGTTATCAAGGACTGGTTGCAGGAATTCGGCTATCCGCATAAGCTCCCCACGGGCGAAGAAAAGCATATCATTTGGGACATGCTACCCGCCTTTTGGACGAATCAAGAAAAATTGTTTGACTATAAGGATTGGTATAACCAGGACTTTTTCAAGGCTGCCAATATGGAAAAAGCCTATAAAAAAGTAACGGACGGCTTGGATGAAGTACTGGCTTTCCACGGCTACAAGCGTGAGGGGAATTTGTATAGAACGGACTCTGGAAACAGAAAAACGATTGCTTTTTTCTGCCATTTCGGGTTGGAAATGATACTGCTTTCACGCATTTTGAATATTTCCCCCGTGGTATTGACACATCAATTTGTGGCATTGCCGACTTCGGTGACAACGCTGTACACGGAAGAGCGCCGAGAGGGGCTTGTATCCTTCCGCTGTTGCGGCTTTGGAGATACGGGGCATTTATACGTTGGGAACGAAGAGCCCTCGTTTTCCGCACGGTTTTGCGAGGTCTACCATTCGGACGAACGACATGATTAAGATAGGCAGGTATGCGTTGAAATGAAAAAACACGTACAGGTGGCGGCAGCGCTGCTCTTTGATAACGGTAAAATTTTTGCAGCGAAAAGGGGGGATTCGCCCTATCCCTACGTTGCGCATAAATATGAATTTCCCGGCGGCAAAATCGAGCAGGGGGAACGCGGTGAAGACGCGGTAAAAAGGGAGCTTTTGGAAGAGCTGGATTTGGAGGTCAAGGTCGGTGGGCTGTTTGCCCGTCATACCTTCGAGTATCCCGATTTCATCATCACGCTTTCCCTTTACGAGTGCGAGCAGTGCTCAGGGTTTATTTTGAAAGAACATGAAAGCTATGCGTGGCTCGATCCCAAAACCTTAAAGGAAGAGGAGTGGGCACCTGCCGATGCGGATATTTTGGGCACGCTTCGCAGGGTGTTTGGAGGAGTAGAAGAATGAAAAAAGGCAATATCATTTTAATCGGTATGCCGGGTAGCGGCAAGACGACGATTGGAACAGAGCTTTCTGAAAAAATCGGGTTTGGCTATGTGGATAGTGACAGCGTTATCGTTGCGAGGGAGGGGAAACGTCTTTCGGAAATCATCGCCGAGGTGGGCAGAGAGGCATTTCTCGATATTGAAGCAAAGGTGAATTCCGAACTCTGTGCCGATCGCTGCGTCATTGCTACGGGCGGCAGTGTTATTTATAGAGATTATGCAATGGAAAAACTCCGTACGCTGGGTAAAATTGTATATTTAAAGCTTTCCTACGAAACGATTGAACGTCGTTTGGGGGATTTGAAAGCCCGCGGCGTTGCCTTAAAGGACGGGTTTACCTTGCGTGATTTGTATAACGAGCGCATTCCTCTGTATGAAAAGTACGCAGATATCACGGTTGAATTAGACGGTAAAACGGTTATGGAATCGGTCGCGGCGGTTGCGGAGGCGTTGAGTAAATGACGGCGGATAAAGCGCGGGTTGCAATCTATGGTGCGGGGGCAATGGGTACGGTACTCGGCGCATTTTTAACCGCAGGCGGTTTAAAAAACGTCGATTTGATTACACGCAACGAGCAGCATGTTTTTGGGCTTCGTGAAAATGGCGCACGTATCGAGCTTTCAGCAAACGGCGGCGAAAAATGTGTTCCCGTCAACGCGTTATTCCCTTGGGAAATACAGGGAGAATACGACGTCGTATTTTTAATGACGAAGCAGCGTAATAACGCCGAAATTTTAGAGGGCTTGTTACCTCATATAAAAAATGACGGAATCGTCTGCACAACGCAAAACGGCTTGCCCGAGGAAAGCGTTGCAAAAATTGTGGGAAACGAACGCACTTACGGCGCGGCGACTTCCTTTGGCGCAACCTTTATCGGAGGGGGCATGGTCGCGTTGACCTCGGAAATATCGGCGATGCGTATGCAGATTGGCGGCTATCAAAACGACGGTTCGAAGTTGCCGCTTTTACAGGAAATCTTGTCCGTGATTGGAAATGAAGCGAACAACGGCTTCGTTTCAATTGAAGAGGATTTACGCAGCGCAAGATGGAGTAAGCTTGCCATCAATGCAGCCTTTTCAGGACTTTCCGTCGTGACGGGCATGACGTTCGGCGAGGTGGCAAAAAAATTCGCTACGCGAAAAATTGCGTTGGGGATTTTACACGAATGCATGGACGTTGCCAACGCTTTGGGTATAAAGCTTGCGCCTATGCAGGGACACAACCTTGAAAAAGTGCTTGGCGGACGAAAGGGGATAAGACGAATGATCTCGTACATGGTGCTCCCCATTGCAATGAAAAAGCATAAAAAGCTCGTTTCGGGAATGCTGAAAGACGTGCAAAACGGCAGAAAATGCGAAATTGATTATATCAACGGCGCAGTGGTACGCGAGGGAAAACGAGTCGGCGTAGAAACGCCGCTTTGCGAAAGAGTCGTTTCGCTTGTCCACGATATCGAAAATGGGCTGTGTGAAATCGATTATAGAAACGTGGACTTTTTTTAGTCCCCGACAAACGGTTGACAATTCCCAAAAATGGGAGTACAATAGCATAGAAAATTATAAAAATGAGGAATAGATTTATGGATTGGAATAAATTGGCGGATGTGTTAGTCCCCGATGAAAACGTAAAACCGCTTGATTATTACGAGGCGTTGTATCCCGAGCGCGACCTTCCCAAGGGCGCGCAGGTCACCCGTCTTGCACCCAGCCCTACGGGTTTCATTCACTTGGGTAATTTATTCGTTGCGATTGCCAACGAGAGAATTGCGCACCAGAGTGGCGGTTTGATGTATTTGCGTATTGAAGATACCGACTTAAAGCGTAAGGTAGACGGTGCGGTTGACGCGGTGAAAAATGCACTTCGTTATTTCGATATTCGTTTCGATGAGGGTGCAGAAATCGAGGGTGCGGAAAACGCATACGGTCCCTATTATCAACGTGAACGCGCGGAAATCTACCATGCATATGCCAAGGAGCTGATTCGTCAAGGACTTGCATATCCCTGTTTTTGTACGGAGGACGAATTGTCCGCACTCCGTGAAAAACAGACGGCTGAAAAGAAGATTACGGGCTATTATGGCGAATATGCGGCTTGCCGCAACCTTTCCGAAGAGGAAATTTATGCGAATTTAGCGGCGGGGAAACCCTACGTTATCCGTTTGCGTTCGCAGGGGAATACGGAGAATAAGCTCACCTTCCGTGATGAAATTAAGGGGGATATCACGGTTACCGAAAACGATCAAGACGTCGTTATCTTGAAATCGGACGGTATTCCCACCTACCATTTCGCACATGCGATTGACGACCATTTCATGCGCACGACGCTTGTAATCCGCGGTGAAGAATGGTTGGCATCCTTGCCTATCCATATCGAGCTTTTCAACGTGCTTGGATTCCGTCGTCCGAAATACGGTCATAACTGTTCCCTGCAAAAGATTGACGGCGATACCCGCCGTAAGCTTTCCAAGAGAAAGGACCCCGAGCTTTCGCTTGAATTTTATCGCCAAGAAGGCTATTATTCTCGCGCGGTTAAGGTGTATATGTTGACGTTGCTCAACTCGAATTTTGAAGAATGGTACATGAAAAATCCCGAAACTCCGCTTGAAGAATTCAAATTCTCTATCGGAAAAATGGGCAAAAGCGGCGCATTGTTCGATTTGAATAAATTGAGCGATATTAGCAAAAACGAGCTTGCGAAGCTCTCCGCAGAAGAAATGTACGATTTTCTGTTCGATTGGGCTGAGGAGTTCGGTACGGACGTACAGAAAGGCTATTTTGCGGACAAGGAATATCTTTTGAAGATTTTAAACCTTTGCATGGGTATTGGCGGTAAGAAACGCAGAAAGGATTTCACGACCGCAAAGCAGGCGGTTGAATCGATAGGGTATTTCTTCGACGAAACCTTTGCGCCCGAATACGCATATCGTTTCGACGACGCGACGGTGAAGACGATTTTGTCGGGCTTTAAGGTTGCATACGATTACGCAGACGATTGCTCGGCTTGGTTTGATAAGGTCAAGGCAACCGCAGCGGCAAACGGCTTTGCTACGGACATGAAAGCGTATAAAGCCGACCCCACGGCATTCCCCGGTAACGTTTCCGACGTAGCGGAAATGCTGCGTGTGGCGACCACGGGACTGACGAATACGCCCGATCTTTGGACGATTATGCAGATACTCGGCAAAGAAAGAACGCTTGCGCGTTTGGAAAAAGCGATTTCGGCACTTTAAAAAATTCATAAACACGAAAAGGCAGAACAGAGCAGGTTCTGTCTTTTTTTGTAAAAATATTAACGCATTCATTTGCAATTTTTTGTGTAGTATGTTATAATATAAATATTATAACAAAATTAACTCGTTTTCCGTAAAAATTCGGGAATGCATACGCCGAAAAACGGCGTTGAGGAGAAGACTATGGACAATAAAAAGAAAATAGGCTACGGCTGGCTTGTCAAAATCATTGTAGTTGCAACGGTTTTCAGCGTTTTGGGTATCCTGCTTTTAATTGTGATGTCGAACGTTTTACAAGGCGAAGAGGAACGGCACTCGCAGTGGGTTATTCTGATTATCGGCGGTTTGGTGCTTATTGCGGTAATAGCCGTTATTTGGATTCGCAGAATCCTCGCTGATAAGCAAATCCGCGAGATAGAATTGGAAGTTGCTATGCGTTCGTCGAGTGCGTTGACGAAAAAGCCTGCAACACCCGAAAAGAAGACGGAAGAGCCTGCACCCTTACCTGCGAACGTGCCGAGCGGTATGGTCGGCTCGTTGAAAAAGGTCAGCGACGAGATGAAGCGTATGCGTACGGAGCAGAAGCACGTTGTATATTCGTCTTTGACCAAGGTTTGCGAGGATTTCTCCGCATACGCAATGGAAAGTGGCGTCAATATCGATTTTGAAATGGCGCGCGACGTATTTGCGACAATGGCGTCCTCGCGTGCGGTATGGATTCGTTCCGATTCGCATACGTTCGCAAAGGACGTTGCGATGACGCTTAAAAAATATTTCGGCGGCGTTAATCGCAGTATCCGCGTTGACGCAGGGCTTCGTAATCCCCGTACGCTTATTTGCGTTCGCATCGGCGGCACGCAGATGGAAACCTCGCTTGCAGAAGAGCTGTACCGCGCGAAATATATCCCGAATTCAATCTGTGTAACGACGGTTGAAAACGCCGACGTTTGCGATTTCACAAGTGCGTTTAGCTCGTTTATCGAGTCCTTCCGCGCTCCCGAGGGCGAAACGTCCTTGACGGTGGATTACAACGGGACTTTGAAGGGGCTGCGCTTTATTGAAAACAAGCAAATGTCCTTCCCTACGAATATGTGGTATTTGCTCGTCGCGTCGGAGGAAAAAGCAAAGCTTCCCGAAAACAGCAACGAATATTCCACGGAATTGTACGTAAAAGGAAAAGACGCTTTGGCGCCCGTTGCGGAATCGGAACAAAAAACGCATAATCCCATTTCCTTTGCACAGTTTGAGGAATTGGTTTCAGATGCGTTGGATACGTCTACGCTCTCCCTTGACGTTTGGAAAAAGCTCGACCGTTTGGAGGAATATTTACAGGCAAAGCTTCCGTTTGCGATTTCGAATCCCGTTGCAAGACAAATCGAACGCTATTCTGCGGTTTACGTAGTCTGTGGTGGCGACGAGGGCGAAGCACTGGATAAGGTGCTTGCGAACAAGCTCTTGCCCATGCTGTTCAAATACACGAAAGAAGAAATTGACCATGAGGGCGATACGCTTTCCGAGCTTTTGGATAGTCTGTTCGGTATGGATAATTTGCCGATTACCCACAAGGTAATGACGAAATACGGTATGGCATAAACCAAAGAGAGAAGACACGTAAGGAGGTTGGCGCATGAGATACAGCGCAAACAATTTATTGACCGCATGGGAAACCTTTACCAGTAAGAAAGCCATTGCGATATATTTATCCGTTTTAATGCTTTCAATCGCTGTGTTGGTTATTGCGATTATGGTAAGCGAACATCGTCGCGCCGTATTACAGGCAAGAAGTAATAAGGCGGTAGAGGTTGTGAATTCAGGCGGCACGGGTGGCACGTCTACACAGAAAAATGCGAAGAAAGAGGACAATGTTTCCCGATTCTTTATGCTGACGCAAACGGACTTAAAAATGGCGAATAAGCCCAAGCCCCATTTTAACGACACGTTGACGTTGAAAGAGCTTTGCGAGCGCTTCCGTAATTTCGCGGCAAGCCGTTTGGGATTATATTACGAGGAATCGGATATTCGTCAGTTTATCGCAGGGTTATCGGTATCCCATATCTTGATTATGCAGGGTATGTCTGGTACGGGTAAAACCTCGCTTGCATACGCGTTCGGT
>JAFUMY010000046.1 GCA_017482415.1 Clostridia bacterium | reverse complement strand
TTATTTACAGCCGCTTTTGCCAACCGACGTACCCAGATATTTGATGGGCGTAGGTTCTCCCGATTGCTTGATTGAGGGGACGCTCCGCGGCGTGGATATGTTCGATTGCGTTTTGGCGACCCGAATCGCAAGAAACGGCACTGCAATGACGAGCCGTGGCAGAGTCGTCGTTCGCAACGGGAAATTCAAAGAGGACTTTACCCCTCTCGACGAGGAATGTGATTGCTATTGTTGTAGAAATTATACGAAAGCGTATTTGCGCCACCTCATCAACACGGGGGAAATGTACGGCGCAATGCTGTTGAGCTTGCATAATATCACCTTCCTGCATAAGCTCATGAAAGGCTTGCGTGACTCCATTCTCGGCGGCTACGTCAAAGAATATACGCAAGAATTCTATCGCAAGTACGGCGGCGAGGGGAAATGGTAATAAGACTGATTAGATGAAAACCCTAAATATTCCTCGTAGGCACTGCTTGCGAGGATATTTTTAAAAAACTTTATAAAAACTCTTGACAGAATATAAGAAATGTGATATCATTTTGATATCAACCAAAAGAAATGGAGGTGCGGAATGTTACGAATTGAAAATTTGACGAAACGGTATGGAGAAAAGAAAGCGGTAGACGGGCTTTCCCTGCATATAGAAAAGGGGGAAATCTACGGCTTTATCGGGCACAACGGGGCAGGAAAAACAACGACCTTGAAGGCGTGCTGCGGAATTCTCGGTTTTGAAGAGGGTGAGATTTACGTAGACGGAGAATCGGTGTTGAAAGAGCCTCTTGTTTGCAAGTCGAAGATTGCGTATATTCCCGACAATCCCGATTTATATTCCTTTATGACGGGGATACAGTTTTTGAATTTTATAGCGGATATTTTCGGGGTTTCGGCGGAGGATAGACAGGCGCGTATTAAAAAATACGCGGATGCGTTTGAGCTTACGATGAATTTGGCGCAGACGATTTCCACCTATTCGCACGGTATGCGGCAAAAGCTTGCCGTGATTTCGGCGTTTTTGCATTCGCCGAAGCTTATTATCATGGACGAACCCTTTGTTGGGCTCGACCCCAAGGCTGCGCATACCTTAAAGCTTTTGATGCGCGAGCATTGCGATAATGGCGGTGCGATTTTCTTCTCCACGCACGTGTTGGAGGTTGCGGAAAAGCTCTGTGATAAAGTGGCGATTATCAAGGACGGAAAATTGATAAAGGCGGGTACCATGGACGAGGTGAAAGGGGATACGAGCTTGGAAAGTGTATTCCTTGAAATCGCGGAATGAGAGGTGGCGTATGCTGAAAGCCTTACTTAAAAAACAAATAATAGAAATTTCTTCGTTCTTTATCTCGGGTAAGGACGGAAAACGCAGAAAACCTATGGCAATCCTTGGAATAGCCGTGCTTATGGTCTATGTGCTGGGGGCTTCGGGTGCGTTGTTTTGGCTGCTTTCGGGCGCGCTTTGCGAGATGTTCGTAGCCACGTCGCTCGATTGGGCGTATTTTGCGCTGTTCGGGGCGATGTCGACGGGCTTTGGAGTGATAGGCGGCGTGTTTATGGCAAAATCCAAGCTGTACGAGGCGAAAGACAATGAAATGCTAATGGCAATGCCGATTCCCTCATGGGCGATTTTATTTACGCGCATAATCGGGGTATACGCAGTGACGTTTCTGTTTGAAGCGTTGGTGTTCGTGCCTGCGTTTATACATTATTTTGTAATCGTCGGTTTTTCCGTTAAGGTGTTGGCGTTGGGGCTTATGGTGATTTTCGTAATGCCGCTTGGTGCGGTTGCGATTTGTTCGTTGCTTGGCTTCCTCGTGGCGCTTTTAACGGCGAAGCTGCCCTATAAAAATCTGTGGACAATCGTATTCTTTTTATTGTTCTTCGGGGCGTATTTCCTGTTGTATTCCAACATGGAAACGTTTATAGAATATCTGCTTTCCAACGGCGAAGCGGTAGGTAAAACCATGCAAACAGCGCTGTATCCTTTTGGGCAACTGGGCAAAGCGGTGACGGGCGAATGGCTGTCCGTACTCCTCTTTCTCTTGATTTTCGTCGGATTGTTCGCGGTGGTGTATACGGTGATTTCTTTGACGTATTTCCGTATTGCGACCATGAAAACAGGGGAACGCCGTCCCAAGTATAAAGAGAAAAAAGCCAAGGGTAGTCCCGTAACGTTTTCCCTTTTCAAAAAGGAGTTTTGGCGGCTGATTAAAAGTCCCGCATACCTTTTAAACGCGTCCATGGGTACCCTGATTATGCTAATTGTATTCGTAATGGCGCTCGTTCAAGGGGACCTTTTTGGAATGACCTCGGAGATGATGGACGCCATTCCTGCGCTCGGTCGCGCGTTACCGCTTTTGGTGGCGGCGATATGCTGTTTCTTAGGCGGCTCGAATTTCGTTTCCGCAACGTCGGTGTCTTTGGAAGGGGATTCCATTTGGCTGTTGCAATCGATGCCCGTAGAGGAAAAGAAAATCTTCCATGCGAAAATCGCATTGCACTTCGTCGTGACGGAAATTCCTGCGATGTTTTGTCTTGTCGAGTTCAGTATACTCTTAAAGCTCAGCGTTTGGTACGCCTTGCTTGCGGCGGTTACCATGACGGTATTTATTATGCTGTGTGCGTGCATGGGGCTTGCAATCAATTTAAAAATGCCGAATTTGCATTGGACGAACGAAACGGCGGCGGTGAAACAGAGTATGTCCTCGCTCGTGGCAATGCTTGGGGCATGGGGTGTGGTTTTGCTTCCTATCGGTTTGTATTTCGCGTTTGGGAAATATTTACCTGCTTGGGGGTATATGCTTTTATGGCTCGGCGTGTTTGCGTTGGCAACGGCGGCTATTTTGGTGTGGCTGTATAAACGCGGCGCGCGTATTTTTGCGAATTTGAAATAAGGAGAAGGTATGGAAAATAGCATTCAAATCAGCCGTTTATTTAAAAGCTACGGCAAGGTGAAGGCGGTGCAGGACCTGTCCTTCCGCGTAAAGCGCGGAGAGCTGTTTGCCTTTCTTGGTTTAAACGGCGCGGGGAAGAGCACCACCATCTCGATTATGTGTGGTCAACTAAAAAAAGACGGGGGCATGGTTGAGATTAACGGCAAAAATCTCGATGACGACCCAATTGCGGTGAAAACGGAGCTGGGGGTAGTTTTTCAAAATTCCGTCTTGGATAAACCGCTTACCGTATACGAAAATTTAAAGACCCGTGCAGCGTTATACGGAATTGTAGGGGAAAGCTTTGAGAAACGGCTGTCCGAGCTTTCGGAGCTTTTCGAGCTTTCGGAAATTTTAAAACGTCCCGTAGGCAAGCTTTCTGGCGGTCAAAGAAGAAGAGTGGACGTTGCGCGTGCCTTGTTGCATAAACCGAGTATTCTCGTTTTAGACGAGCCGACAACGGGCTTAGATCCTCAAACGCGAAAGACGGTTTGGAGTATCATTGAGGACCTTCGCAAAAAGAACAACATGACGGTGTTTTTGACGACGCATTATATGGAAGAGGCGGCGGAGGCAGACTACGTCGTGATTTTGGACAATGGTAAAATTTCGGCGGAGGGGGCTCCGATTGAATTAAAAAATACCTACACGGGGGATTTCATTTTCCTATATAACACGGACGAGGCAAAGGTGGCGAGCCTGCAAAAGCCCTATGAAGCGATTGCAGACGGTTACAGGGTGTCGGTGTCGAACACGAAGGAAGCGACGGAGCTGATTTTGAAGTATCCCGAGGTATTTACCGATTACGAAATCACCAAGGGGAAAATGGACGACGTGTTTTTAGCGGTAACGGGTAAAAAGCTTGTAGGAGGTGGAGAATGAAAGGCTCGGATATGCAGATTTGCGGCTCGCTTATAAAACGCAACGTGCAGATGTTTTTTAAGGACAAGGCGACTTTTTTCACCTCGCTTGTCACGCCGATTATTCTGCTCGTGTTATACGTTACGTTTTTGTATAACGTTTACGAATCCACCTATTTACAGGCGTTGCCTGCATCCCTTTTAACGGACGATTCGCTTGTCGAGGGCTTGGTGGGGGGACAGCTTTTGTCGTCCTTGCTTGCCGTGAGTACGGTAACCGTACCCTTTTGCGCGAATTTGTTTATGGTGCAGGACAAGGTAACGGGGGCGCGTTACGATTTGACGATTGCGCCTGTAAAGCCGCATACCTTGGCGCTTAGCTACTATGTAGCTACCGTAATCAACGGTCTGATTATTTCCCTCGTTGCGCTTACGATGGGGCTTGTGTATTTGGCGATTATCGGTTGGTATCTGTCTGCGCTCGACGTGCTGCTTTTGATTGCGGACGTTGTAATTTTGGTGCTGTTCGGAACGGCGTTTTCCTCGCTCGTTTGTTTTGCGCTCACGACGCAAGGTCAGCTTTCGGCAGTGGGGACGATTGTCAGCGCAGGCTACGGCTTCGTATGCGGTGCGTATATGCCGATTGCGTCTTTCTCGGCAGGACTTCGAAATACCCTCGCTTTTTTCCCTGGCACGCATGGTATGTCCTTGCTTAGAAATCATGCCTTGCAGGGTGTGTATTCGGAAATGAGCTCGCTTGGCTTCCCGAACGAGGTCATAACAAGCCTCAAGGATATGTCCGATTGCAATTTGTATTTTGCGGGGCACGGAATCGCACCGTGGCTGATGTACACCGTGCTAATCGGTTCGGTTATTTTGATGGTGGCAGCGTACGTGCTTTTAAACGTTTGGATTTCCAAGAAAACGAACAAAAAAAGCAAAAACAAATAGGGCAGGTATGCGATGAATGCAAAAACGGCGGTATTGACCGCCGTTTTTTGCATATGAAAAATCGGTGAAAAATAAAAAAAATCGGAAATATCACGGAAAATCGCTTGCCAAAATGACAAAAAAAGGGTATTATGGAAATACGATAATATGAAGAGCGCAATAGCGCGTACTTTTAAGGAGAAAAATTATGTTGTTTAATTTGTTGGCTGAACAGAACCAGTGGGGCACTTGGCTCATGTTGGGTATTCTGCTCGTAATCATCATCGTATTCATGGTATTCAATCGTCGCACGCAGATGAAGAGACAGCAGGAAACGATGGATATGCTCAATGCAATCCAGCCTGGCAATAAGGTAAAGACGATCGGCGGTATCTGCGGCGTTGTCGTAGAGGTTTGCCCTGAGGATAACACCTTCATTTTGGAAACGGGTTCGGAAGCAAGCGGCAAGTCGTACGTTAAATTCGATAAGCAGGCTGTATACCAGACGGACGCAGTAGTAAAGAAAGAAGAAGCTGCTCCCGTTGAAGAAGCTCCCGCAGAAGAACCTTTCGAAGAAACGGCAGCTCCCGTAGAAGAAGCTCCCGTTGAAGAAGTAGCGGAAGAATCTGCAAAAGAAGAATAATCAAAATTCGTTCTGATAAAAAGCGCCTTCGCATAGGATAATGCGGAGGTGTTTTTTTATGCGTAACGACGGCTATTCTTACGGAAACGTTTTTTTTACAATCATTAAAGGCGTTCTGCTTTCTTTGGCGATTTCTTTTTTGTTGGCGGTGAGCTTTGCGGCGATTCTTCGCGCGACGGTATTACCCGATTCGGTGATTTATCCTGTTAATCAGACGCTGAAAGCCTTGGCGATAGCAGTCGGGGCGCTCACGTTTGTGCGCGGTGCGCGCGGCTGGCTGCAAGGCGGGGCAATCGGGCTGTTGACGACGGCGCTTTCCTATCTTGCCTTTTCCGCCATCGGTGGGGATTTTTCCCTGTCATGGTTGATTTTGGTGGAGCTTATCATCGCGCTTTCGGTGGGTACGCTTAGCGGAATCGTCGCTGTAAATTTCCGAGGTTGAGCTTTTTTCACGGAAAAAATCCGTTTAGGGGCTTGAAAGTTTTAAGAAAATAGGATAAAGCGCTTGCAATTTTGGGAAAAGTGTATTATAATAAATACACGAATCTATTATTACTTGGGAGGACGTTATGATTAAGACGATTGCGAAACCCGCTGAAAAGAAAGTAACCGCTTGCGGCGAATGCAGAAGCACCTGTCAGTCCGCTTGCAAAACGAGCTGCACGGTAGGCAACCAGTCCTGCGAAAGAATTACGCGCGAAGAAAAAATCGAACGTAAATAATTCCCTTGCGCTGTTATAGCGAAGGTCAACAGGCAAATTAAAGACGCAAAAAAATAGCGGCTAAAAGGCGCGCGTGTATTTATACGCGCCTTTTTTTGCCGTTATAATGCTGTCTTGGGGTGGATTGATTCCAAAAAAATTAACACGTATGATTCACGTATTCAGTTATAGAGATAAAAACTATATTTACGACGTAGGCAGCGGCTCTTTGCACGAATGCGACAAGGCGACCGCTGATTTTCTAAAAGCGAAAGAGGAAGGACAGGACGTCGATATTACCTATATCACGGACGAGCAGATGCGAGAAATTCTTGCCGACGTGGACGGATTGAAGGAGCAGGGCTTACTGTTTAAAGAAGAGGTCAGCTCCTATCCCATGAAAAGCAGTGAGGTAAAAGCGCTGTGTATTCATATCTGTCACGACTGTAATTTTCGTTGCCGTTATTGCTTTGCAGACGAGGGTGCATATCATTCCAAGCGCGAATCGATGAGCTTTGAAACCGCAAAAGCGGCGGTGGATTTTCTAATCGAAAACAGCGGCAAGAGAAAGGTCCTTGAAATGGATTTCTTTGGCGGCGAACCGCTCATGAACTTTGACGTTTTGAAAAAGACGGTGTATTACGCGAAAGAGGCAGCCGCGAAAGCGGGGAAAAAGTTCCTGTTTACGACGACGACCAACGCTTTGCTTTTAAGCGACGAGGTAATTCAATTCTTCAATGAAGAAATGGAAAACGTGGTATTGTCGCTCGATGGTAGAAAGGAAGTCCACGACGCGATTAGAAAATCGATTAACGGCAAGGGCACGTTTGATTTGATTATCGACAAAATCAAGAAATTCATTTCCCTGCGCGGGGATAAGAGCTATTACGTGCGCGGTACGTTCACGGCGAAGAACCTTGATTTTGCAAAGGACGTGCTGTTTATTGCCGATCAGGGCGTGGATTCCATTTCCATGGAGCCCGTGGTTACCGAAATCGAGGATTTGCAGATCACGGACGAGCATTTGCCTATCATTGAAAAGGAATATGAAAATCTTTGCGACGAGTATTTAAAACGCCACGCCGAGGGAAAGGGCTTCAACTTCTTCCATTTCAACGTCGATTTAGAGGGTGGCCCTTGTCTTTCGAAGCGTGTATCCGCTTGCGGCGCAGGCAACGAATATTTTTCCGTCGCGCCGAACGGGGATTTATATCCCTGCCATCAATTCGTCGGGGATTCGTCTTTCCGTATGGGCAGCGTTACAGAGGGGATTGTGCGCACGGACATTCGTGAGCAGTTTAAGGAATCCTGCTTATTCACACGCAAAAAATGCGGCGATTGTTTTGCGAAGTTTATTTGCTCGGGTGGTTGTAACGCTAACAACTACCACTACAACGGCGATATCAACGACCCGTACGAGGTTACCTGCGGCATGATGAAGAAGCGTATCGAATGCGGTATGCATATCTTGGCAGAGAAAAAACTCCTCCAAAACGACAAAAAAATTTAATAATCTTGTCGTTATGGCTTGACGAGTCTTATTAAAATAAGGTATAATAATAGAGTATCATTGTACTCGGAAGAAAAAAATCCGAAACACAACAGGAGGCTTATATCAATGGGCAAAAAGAAATCGATGGTATTAATGATTTTGCTTACCATCGTCATCGTTGTATTGTGTGCGATCACGGTGTTCCCTGCTTTCCCGATTCCTGGAACGGTTAAAGAATGGAACCCTGCCGTAAAACAGTACGACTTGGGCGCAGACCTCGGCGGCGGATATTACGCATACTATTATCCGGAAGGAATCATCTCCGAAGCCGAATATAAAAACAACCTTTCCGTGTTGGAAGGTGAGAAAGCAACCGAATACGCAGCTTCTTACGTAAAACACGGCGGCTTGTATTTGAGCACGGATGAGGACTACGGAATCATCGGTGAAGACGGCAAAACCGTTTTGACGGAATTCCAAGACGATTTCAAAGTAGTAACGGACGAAATCGTTGCTCGTTATGAAAAGAAAGGGTATGCGGACTACCGCGTTTCCGTTGTGGACGACTACGCACTTCGCGTACAGCTCCCCGCTTCGGAAGTCACGGCGCAGCAGACCTCGATTCAAAACGTTTCGAACACCCTTTCCATCTTCTCGCAGACGGGCGGCATCAGCATTGAAAAGGGCGACGCTGTCATCGACGAGCTCAAGGAAATGGAAATTACCGACCTTATCAAGAGCTTTGAGGTAAAGACGAAGTACGAAGTTGCGTACATCAGCATTAACTTTACCGACGCAGGCGAGGATATGATTGAGAAATTCGTAGAAGACTCGAAAGCACCCGCAGCGGATGCAACTTCTTCTTCGACGACTCCTGACACCTTGAACATCATGGTAGGCGACGAAGCGGCGTTGAAAATTTCCGCGACCGATCACGTTAACACGAAATACGAGGTTCGCTATCCCGTTGCAGACGAATCGGAAATCGGCTACGTTGAAACGTTCGTTATCCTTCTTAACTCCGCGTTGACGAAGGGTGCGTTCGATATTCAATTCCGCAGCATTTCTTCGAGTGATTTGAGAACGTACAGCCCCGTATACGGCGACAACACCATGTTGTTCCTGTATATTGCGCTTGCGGTAGTCATCGCTGCGCTTATCGTATTCTCCATCGTGAAGATGGGCAGATACGGTGCGGTTAGCCTTTACACCAACCTCAGCTATCTGATTATTACGGGTCTTTGCTTTGCATTCATTTCGGGCGGCGTGTTCGAAGTGCACCTTGGTACCGTACTCGTATTCTTGGCAGGGCTTGTGCTTATCAACGTTCTCCACGGCTACGTTTACAATGCAATCAAAGCGGAATTCCAGCTCGGCAAAACGGTGGAATCTTCCGTTAAGGGCGGTTTCAAAAAGACCTTGTTTGGTATCGTGGATATTTATGCGGTATTGCTGCTTGGTTCGTTGGCGCTCTTGATTGGCGGCGCAGGCTTACACACGCTCGCGTTGCAGGCGATTATCTGTGTAGTAACGGGCGCGTTCTGCAGCTTGCTTTGGGGCCGTGTTATCAACTACATTTTCCTGTCCGCAAGCAAGAATAAATATAAATATTTCCGCTTTGTAAGGGAGGATGACGACGATGAGTAATATCCTGAAGAAAACAGCGAAAAAGACCACCATCCTTTCCATTATCGTAGCGGTGGTTTTGGCGGCGGCAATCGCCGTTGGTATCCTTTGCGGCGTAAAGGGCTTTGGCGTATTCAATATGAACGCGCAGATGAAAGACTCCAAA
The DNA here is from genome assembly GCA_017482415.1 of Clostridia bacterium. Taxonomy (GTDB): domain Bacteria; phylum Bacillota; class Clostridia; order Christensenellales; family Borkfalkiaceae; genus Scatosoma. The sequence continues at coordinate 2,331 of JAFUMY010000046.1, read as the reverse complement.
ACGCTGACGGTATCCTTGAACCAATATGCATACAACACTCGTTTGGACGAAGTGGAAAGCGTTTGCGAAACCGCATTCGGTTCCCTCGACGTTCAATACGAATTGAAGGGCGAAATGTCCGGCGACGAAAGTGAAATCGTTTACGTATTTAAAGCTGGTACGGACCTTACCAAGGTACAGGCTGCGTTGGAAACCAAGCTCGCTGAAAAAGCAAATGCTTGGGGCGCGTTCGTTACCGTATCCTCGAACAGCGAAAAGGCGGTTTCCGTGCTCGCTCGTCATTATACTCTGCGTGCGCTTATCGCAGGCGCGGTAATTGCAGTTCTCGTATTCGTATACGTATCGCTTCGTTATAAGCTCGGCATAGGTGTTATCACCGCAATCGCAACCCTGCTCGGTATGCTTTTGACGGCATCCGTTGCAATTTTGACACGTATCCCTGTAACCTCTTCGATTGCATACGTAATCGCAGTTGCAGGCTTGTTCTCGGCGGTAACGACGTTGTTCACGATGAACAAACTCCGCGCGAATATGAAGTCGGAAGACGCAGCGGAACAGTCCGCTGACGAGCTGGTAGCTTCTTCCATCGCAACGAAGGAAATCGGTTGGTTTACCGTTCTTGCTGGCGGTGCGCTCGTTATCGTAGGCGCGCTTGCAGTATCCAACGTAAGATGGTTCGCTATCCTTTCTTTGGTCGGCGTGCTCGTTGCAGCGTTTATCGGTTTGCTCTATGCTCCCGCAATGTATATCCCTGTGAAGAAAGCAGCGGATAAGAGACCTGCTCGCAACGTAACCTACAAAGGCGCGAAGAAAACTTCTACGAAAGAAAAGAAACAGTTCGTAAAGGCGGCTCCTGTTGAAGAAGCTCCTGTCGAAGAAGCTCCTGTCGAAGAGGCTCCCGCAGAAGAAGCTCCTGTTGAAGAAGCTCCTGTTGAAGAGGCTCCCGCAGAAGAGGCTCCTGTCGAAGAGGCTCCTGTTGAAGAAGCTCCTGTCGAAGAGGCTCCTGTTGAAGAGGCTCCTGTTGAAGAGGCTCCTGTCGAAGAAGCTCCCGCAGAAGAAGCTCCTGTTGAAGAAGCTCCTGTCGAAGAGGCTCCTGTTGAAGAAGCTCCTGTTGAGGAAACTCCTGCTGAAGAAAAAGCGGAATAAGGAATTTCAAACATAACGAAATCATTGTATTGGGCGGTTGGGGGTGAATTTCCCTTCCGCCCGAATTTTAATTTTAATCGACGAAAAGTATTATAAAAGGCTAAGCATGAAGAAAATCATTCCCGAATATTCGTTTTCGGCAGAACAACTGAATATAATTTCCGAGCTTGCCAAGGAAACGGGTTTGACGGAGCAGGTCGTGCGGATTTTATACGCGCGCGGGATTGATGACGCGCAAAAGATTCGTCGTTTTATGCGTCCTTCGGAAAAGAACTTTTTATCGCCTTTTCTCATGAAAGGCATGAAGGAAGCGGTCGAGCTGATTACGCAGGCTCGCGATGAGGGCAGAACGGTAGCGGTGTTCGGGGATTACGATGCCGACGGTATCTGCGCTTCCGCAATCATGTATCATGCCCTGCGGGATTTTGGCATCGAAGCGCACGTATACGTACCCGAACGTGTAGACGGCTACGGGCTTTCCGAAGAGGCGGTAGACCGCATTTTCGAGGAATGCAATCCCGAACTCTTTATCACGGTTGACTGCGGTATTTCTTGTGCGAAAGAGGCGCAGTATATTTATGAGCTTGGCTCGGACGTGATCGTTACCGACCACCACGAGCTGCCTGAGGTTTTACCCGATTGCGTTATCGTCAATCCGAAGCTTCAAGACGATTATCCTTACGATAATCTTTGCGGCGCGGGGGTTGCGTTTAAGCTGGCTTGTGCGCTCATCGGTGAAGCGGCGTATAAATATTTGGATTTTGCGACGCTGGCAACGGTAGCGGACAGCGTGCCCTTGCTTGGTGAAAATCGTGATATCGTAACGGAGGGTTTAAAACGATTCAATACCCATATCCGTTCCTGTTTCTCCTACTTAATCGGGAAAAATTACGACGGAATCACAGCGCAGACCTTGGCGTTTAACGTGGCGCCGAGGGTAAATGCGGCAGGCAGAATGGGGGATGCGCAAGCGGCGTTCCGTCTGTTTGTTTCCGAAAATGAATCGGAGATTTACGAGCTGGCAACCAAGCTTTGTATGTATAATACCGAGCGACAGAAATACTGCGACGAGCTGTATGCTTCCGCAAAGGCGAAGCTGCGTGAAAAGGGCGCTTACGGTAACGTAATTATGCTTTCGGACGAGAGCTGGAACACGGGCTTTATCGGCATTGTTGCCGCGCGTAT
>JAFUMY010000045.1 GCA_017482415.1 Clostridia bacterium | reverse complement strand
CGGTTGGAATCGAAAGGAGCTTCGCCGACACGGGGATACGCTACCTTCAAGGAATACTTTTTCTGACCGAGCTTATCCGCCCACGCCACAAGCGCGGTTTCGGTAGGCTCGCCCGTGAGCGTTCCATCTTCGGCAAGCTCTGCATCCGAGCAAAGCGCCATGCCCACGGCAATACGCCCCTCGTCTTCGCCAAAATAATCAACGACCGTCATTTTATTCTGCGTCAGCGTGCCCGTCTTATCCGAACAGATAATCTGTGCACAACCGAGCGTTTCAACCGCCGTCAGCTTACGAATAATCGCATTACGCTTGGACATGTTGGTTACGCCGATAGACAAAACAACGGTTACAACCGCTGCCAAGCCCTCGGGAATTGCCGCTACAGCCAAGGACACCGCTACCATGAACGCGCTCAACGCGAATTCAAAGTCCAAACTGCCGTGTTGAAGAAGCTGTACGCCGAACACGATTACGCAGATGCCCAATACAAGCCAAGTGAGCACTTTAGAAAGCTGTCCAAGCTTGATTTGCAAAGGCGTTTGTCCTTCTTCCGCCTGCGCCAATGCGCCTGCGATTTTACCCATTTCCGTTGCCATACCCGTAGCCGTAATCACGACCACGCCACGGCCGTAAACGACCGTGCTGCCCATATAGACCATATTTTTACGGTCGCCAAGGGGTACGTCTTTGGCATTCGCCGAAAGTGCTAATGCGTCCGAGGTTTTGGTTACGGGCAACGATTCACCCGTCAATGCTGCTTCTTCGACCTTCAAGCTTGCACATTCCAAAACTCTACCGTCCGCAGGCACTGCGTCGCCTGCTTCCAAGAGTACGATATCACCCACTACCAGGTCTTCACTGGGAATCGCAACTACCTTGCCGTCACGCAGGACTTTGGACGTCGCTGCGGACATTTCTTGTAGAGCTTCTATAGCTTTTTCAGCTTTACTTTCCTGGAATACGCCAAGCACTGCGTTGATGATGACGACTGCCATAATGATGATTACATCGACAAATTCGCCCTCTTCGCCTCTCGACATGTGATAAATCGACAACGCGCCACTGATAACCGCCGCCACAATCAAAATGATGATCATGGGGTCGGAAAGCTGTTCAAAGAAACGGCGAATAATCGATTTCTTCTTCGCTGCAACCAGCTTGTTCTTACCGTTTTCAGTAAGACGCACGGACGATTCTTCCGAGCTTAAACCCGTTTCACGGTTACTATTTAACGCTGATAAAACGGATTCTTTTTCCTCGCAATAATGTTTCATGGTTTCTCCTTCATTATATATTTATATTATTTTATCTTTTTTTAATCAATAAAATGCAAAAACAGGTACGGAGAACCGTACCTGTCTGTTTCTTTTCCACAGACTCGTTGCGGCTCTACCGACAATGAGTCTCGCAAATTAAGGCAAGCCAAACCTTTAAGGTCTGTGTTGTTGACTTGCCGCGCCGTTCCGCGTATGCTACTCCCTCATGGGATTGATTGGTATTAGTATAACACAATTGATAATGCCTTGTCAAGCGTTTTTCTGAAATCAACAAAGCAATGTTGCCCAAGTCTTTTCGTATACGTGTGATTTGCAACTTTAAGGTTGCGTGATTTGAAAACTTTGTTTTCGTGAATTGTCTGTGACGTGAATTGCGTTGCTCCTGCAACGCGTTATGGCTATTATTTTTTACGTCTATCTGTTTTAAATTTTGCAACAACGAATTGCAGACTTTGTTTACAATTCAATTCACACGCCTTTGGGCGTAATTCACGCAAGCTATGCTTGCAATTCACGGCGATAGCCTATTTACGTATATAAGAAACGAGTAGTTCAAGGCGCGGCGAGGGAGCGTACCGATAGTACGTGACCGAGCCGCAACGCTGAACCACGAAGTTTATACGTCGTTTTACTCCTCATCCTCGTCGGGAAGCTCTACGTTATGATATACGTTCTGCACGTCGTCGTGCTCCTCGAGCGCGTCAATCATCTTTTCAAACGTAGCAATCTTATCTTCGGGAAGAGTGATACGGTTTTGGGGAATCATTGCGACCTCCGCCTGTATAAAACGGATTTTGGGTTCTTCCTCGTCGTTTCTCTTTCCCTTAGGCGCCGCAGCCATCAATTCTGCGTTCTTTTCTTCCAAATACTTACGCACGTCGGAAAATGCCTCGGGTGCAGTAAAGATTTCATATACGTCATCGCTGGTGATAACGTCGTCTGCGCCTGCTTCCAAAGCATATTCCGTCATCGTGTCTTCGTCAAGCTCAACCGTTCTTTCTACAACGATATAGCCCTTGTTGTCGAAGTTATAGGATACGCAGCCGTTTTGACCAAGCTGACCGCCGTGTTTACCCAAAATTGCGCGAACATCGCCTGCCGTACGGTTGATATTGTCCGTAAGGGTAACGATGATAACCGCCGAGCCCGCTACGCCGTAGCCCTCGTAGGTGAGTTCTTTGTAATCTGCGCCGTTCATTTCGCCAGAAGCTTTCTTGATGCTACGCTGAATGTTGTCGTTGGGCATGTTTGCCGCTTTTGCCTTTGCAATAATATCGGCAAGCTTGCTGTTCGTTTCGGGATTGGGGTTGGATTTCGCTGCTACCGCAATTTCTCTGCCGAGCTTTGTGAAAATTCTACCCTTCGCTGCGTCAGCCTTACCTTTTTTTGCCTGTATATTGTGCCATTTGCTATGTCCTGACATACTTTTACTCCTTTGATTTTTAAAACTCGTTACGTTTTAAAACGTACATGATAATCCCCGCGGAAATTGCCGCATTCAAGCTCTCTTGCGTTGCCTGCATAGGAATTTTGACCGTATGCGAAGCACGCTTTGCAACCTCGTCGGAAATCCCGTTCGCCTCGTTGCCGATTGCGAGTGCGAAAACCTCAGGCGAAGTGAAAGAAAAAACGTTTTCCCCTGCCATGTCCGCGACAATGATTGGCGTTCCGCCTAAAACGGATAAAACGTCGTCGCGCTTTCCTCGATACAGTTTCGTAAAAAACACGCCGCTCATGCTCGCGCGAACGCTTTTCGGGGAATAGGGGTCTGCACAGTCTTCCGTTAAATAGATTTCGCTATACCCTGCCGCATTCGCAGTACGGATAATCGTACCGACGTTGCCAGGATCCGCCACGCCGTCTAAAAGCAGGCATTTACCCTTTGGCGAAGCAAGCGAGAAATCGGGAATCCGCACACGGCATAAAATACCCTGTGGCGTTTTCTCGTCGGAAAGATAACGGAATACGCCCTCGGAAACGCGCACGATAAGTGATTCCGAAAAAGGAATTTCATCCTCATAGCGTTCGGATACGAATACACGCTCAACAGACAGCTTGCTTTTTAAGCATTCCGCCGCCATCTTTCTGCCTTCAACGAGGAACAGCCCCTGTTCTTTTCTGGCTTTTTTCTCTTTTAACGCTGCCGTTTCTTTGATTAACGGATTGTTTTTCGAGGTTAAAATCATGTTCGTTTAAATAGTGAAAAAGCCTTTTCACTTTTTACAAGTTAAAGGCTTTTTTGTACGATTAAAGTGCCGCCTTAGCTTTTTCAACGAGCTGCGCGAATGCTGCTGCGTCGTTTACAGCCAAATCTGCAAGTACCTTTCTGTTGAGGGTGATGCCTGCAACGTTAAGACCGTGCATAAGCTTGCTGTAAGAAATACCGTTGATTCTTGCAGCTGCGTTGATTCTCGTAATCCAAAGACGACGGAAATCTCTCTTTCTCAATCTTCTTCCGATGTACGCATAATTCAACGATTTCATTACGGCTTCTCTTGCGATTCTGTAAGATCTGCTCTTGCTGCCGAAATAACCTTTGGAAAGTTTGAAAATTTTTCTACGCTTTTTAACTGCGTTTACTGCTCTCTTAATACGCATAACTTATCTGTCTCCTTTCTTATTTCTTATAAGGCATCATGTTCTTAACGGTGTTTTCCTGCGTGGAAGCAACGAGAGCACCCTGACGCAAATGTCTCTTTCTCTTTCTGTTCTTCGTTTCCGCTTTGTGATTCTTACCGCTGTGCGATCTGTTCACTTTACCGGAACCCGTAAGCCAGAAACGCTTTTTCGTACTGCTATGTGTTTTCTGTTTAGGCATATATTTATCCTCCGAAATTTTTTTTCTAATTTATAACTAACCCGTAAAAGGGGCTTGTCCGTAGCTATGTCGCCTTATTTGGCAGGCGAAAGGACCATCAAAATGTTTCTACCTTCCGTCTTAGGCTCTTTATCCATGACCGCTTTACCGCCGAGCATGTCAAAGAAACGACGCATAACGTCGATACCCATTGCCGCGTGCGCCTGCTGTCTGCCGCGCATACGAATGGAAACCTTGACCTTGTTACCGTCGCCGAGCATCTCTATCGTCTTTTTTGCCTTGACGTTAAGGTCACCGATGTCAATCGTCATCGAAAGGTAGATTTCTTTGAGCTCCACTACCTTTTGATTCTTGCGGTTTTCCTTTTCGCGCTTTGCCTGCTCGAACTTGAACTTACCGTAGTTCATGATTTTACATACGGGCGGAACTGCGTTGGGGGAAATCTTTACAAGGTCTAAATCCTCCTCTTCTGCAAGCTGAAGTGCCGCTGAAGCACTCATAATACCGAGCTGTTCGCCCGTGGAAGAAATGACTCTGACTTCTTTATCACGAATTTCTTCGTTGATTTGATGCTGGTCTTTTATAATCGTATACCTCGCCAAAAAAATAAGGGTTGCCTGCATTAGCAACCCTTTTTACGCATAATCGTCCCCGCTTTTTGCGGTGAGAAATTATCGAGCCGTACCGATCCGAATCGCACGGCGAGAAGGTTCGCTTCTGCTTAGCTATAACATCTTACCATAAACAAAACCTTCTGTCAAGCAAATTTTTATACTATTTATCAATTTTTTTCAAGTTTTTTGCGAATATAATCCGCCGTAGCTGCCATAAACTTCGCGCCCTGCGGATACAGCTCCAAAGGAAAGCTCTTGATATACGCATCCGCTTCCAACGTCACGTCGCCCTGATAATCAATCTTTTTCAAGCTTTCAATCATTCTCGAAAAGTCAATCTTCATCGTATAAGGCAATTTATGGTCGTCATGCACACGGTCGTTATCATGGATATGTAACGCCTGCACCCTTTCTCCAAGCGTCTCTATCATCGTCGCTGCGTCCGTATCCAGCCCTGCCATTTCCGCATGCCCGATATCCACACAAGCCACGTATAAATCCTTAGGCAATACCTCCAAATGCGCCTTAAAATCCTCATGGTGCGAGCATGCCGCCGCACTTGCCGTCGGCGCGCCCACGTCCCAATTCCACATATTTTCCACGGCAATCTTGACCCCTGCCTTTCTCGCCGTAGCTTCAAAGGAACGGTATAAAGCAGCGTTCTCCTCAACCGTGTAATAATTCCAAGGATGTACGACAATGCTCTTCGCGCCTAAAATCCCTGCAATCTCAATCGCACGCGTAATTTTTTCATGCGCGAATCGATTATAATCCTCCGTCGTCATGCCAAACCTCGGAAAATTATCGTCCGTCGCGGTCGGGAAGGGCGCGTGCGCCTGATTACAGGGCAAACCCAGCTCGTCCGCGAACGCACGGAAAGCAGTTGCACGTTCTATATAATCGTCGCAATTTAAAATTTCCTTTTCGGCGTTCGAGCCGTAGAACATGGAAAAATCGTAAGCGGTAAATCCCGCCTCCTTTAAAAGACGTAAAATCGCGCGGTTATCACCATATTTTTGAAAGGAATTGATTTCCGTGGAAATGTGCATATTCGCCTCCGTTAGAACGCCGTTTTATCCTCGATGTCTTTCAAGACAGTAGCGATAAATTCGTCTGCATTCACCGCGCCCATGTCCCCTGTGTCGCGACGGCGAACGGCTACCTGCCCTGCCTCCGCTTCCTTTTCACCGACAACGAGCATGTACGGCACTTTGCTCATCTGCGCTTCACGGATTTTATAACCGATCTTTTCGCTTCTGTCGTCCACCTGCACGCGGATACCAAGCTCTTTCATCTTTGCACAAAGCTCTTTCGCGTAATCGATTTGTCTATCTGTAATAGGCAGAATCTTGACCTGTACGGGAGAAAGCCATACGGGGAATTTGCCTGCGAAATGTTCGATTAAAATACCGATGAAACGTTCGATTGAACCGAATGCAACACGGTGTACCATGATCGGCTGATGCTTTTGTCCGTCCTCGCCTACGTATTCCATTTCAAATCTTTGAGGAAGCTGGAAGTCAAGCTGAATCGTACCGCACTGCCACGTTCTGCCAATCGAGTCCTCCAAATGGAAGTCGATTTTCGGTCCGTAGAATGCACCGTCACCCTCGTTTACGACGTAGTCAAGCCCCAAGTCGTTCAGCGCGCTACGCAAGGATTCAGTTGCTACCTCCCAATCCTCATCGCTGCCCATACTGTTTTCGGGACGGGTAGAAAGCTCGACGTGGTATTTGAAGCCAAACAGCGTATATACTTCGTTGATAAGACGTACTACGCCCTTGATTTCGTCCTTAATCTGTTCTCTGGTCATGAAAATATGCGCGTCGTCCTGCGTGAAGCAGCGTACACGGAAAAGACCGTGAAGCTGACCGGATTTTTCATGACGGTGCACAAGACCAAGCTCACCCATACGAATGGGAAGGTCTTTATAGCTGTGCGGCTCATTTTTATAAACCAAGATACTACCGGGGCAGTTCATGGGCTTGATTGCGAAATCCTCTTCGTCCACCTTTGTCGTGTACATATTATCACGGTAATGGAACCAGTGGCCCGACGTTTCCCAAAGGGTTCTGTTGAGCATAATCGGGGTCTGGATTTCCACGTAGCCTTCACGCGTATGGATTTGTCTCCAATAATCCACGAGCGTGTTTTTCAATACCATACCGTTGGGCAGGAAGAAGGGCAAACCCTTGCCTTCATTCATGATTGCGAACAAGCCAAGCTCTTTACCAAGCTTCGTATGGTCACGTTTTTTCGCCTCTTCAAGCATAGTGAAATACGCTTCCATTTCGTCCTTTTTTGCGAAAGCGGTACCGTAGATACGAGTGAGCATTTTATTATGCTCGTCCCCTCTCCAATACGCGCCTGCGATACTCGTCAGCTTAAACGCCTTAATCTTACCCGTGGAAGGAAGATGAGGGCCTCTGCAAAGGTCGGTGAACGCGCCCTGCTTATAGAAGGAAATGATTTCGCCCTCGGGAAGGTCTTGAATAAGCTCTACCTTGTAATCTTCGCTATAACTCTTCATGAGTGCAAGCGCTTCCTCTCTCGGAAGCTCGAAGCGTTCGATGGGAAGATTGCTTTTAATAATCTTCTGCATTTCCGATTCAACCTTCGCAAGGTCTGCCTGCGTAATGGGGGTAACGAAATCGACGTCGTAATAGAAACCGTTGTCGATAACGGGACCGATGGAAAGCTTACAAGTCGGGTATACCGTTTTAAGCGCCTGCGCAAGTACGTGCGCTGCGGTGTGGCGGTAGACGTTTAAGCCCTCTTTATCTTTCAAAGTAACGATTTCCAGATTGTCCCCTTCGTTTAAGACGTGGGAAAGATCAACGAGCGCGCCGTTTACCTTTGCACAAATCGCGTTTCTTGCCAAGCCCTCGGAAATCGCAAGCGCAGCCTGCATAGCGGTTGCGCCGTTTTCCAGCGACATGCTTTCGCCGTTTTTCAAAATAACGTTCATATTATCCTCCGTAAAACGTGTAATTTTTCTTTGGGTATAAAAACAAAAAGTCCTTAAACCCCTGTCAGAGTTTAAGGACGCAAATACTTTTTTGCGCGGTTCCACCTTAATTGCCGCAGACCTGCTGCGACCGCTTTTATCGTGTTGGATTGCCGAACGTAAAGCGGTTTCACCTTCGCCCGTTTTTATCCGTCTCACAGCCAAGGACGGACTCTCTGCAAAAAAACAAAACGACGCTACTTGTCTTTACGTCTATTATTTTAATCCTTTGCCGCGCGTTTGTCAATCGTTTTAAGAAGATTTTAGCAAAAAACCGCCTTCTCGCCGTAATATTTTTTCAAAAATGCAGCCGTTTCCCCGTCCGTTTCCCCAAAACAGTACACACGCTCGGCTGTGCCAAGTAAAATTTCCCCAATCGGGGATTCCACCCCCGTTAAAAGACTTTTTGTTAGCGGACGGTATTCCTCATCGTATACCTTGCCGTTTTTGAGGAAAATTTTTCCCTCGCCGTCTTCTGCTAAAAACTCTAAAAAACCGTCCGTAGACGCCTCGCCCATATCGGTGGGGATATAGTCCACAATCTCGTCCCAACGCTTGATTAGCTCCCGTAAGCGAAAATGAAAAACGCCGTCGAGGCAATAGCTTTCATAGCCCCGAAGCCGTCTGGCAACGTACTGCCGATCGTCCTTGTAATCCGCCGCCACCAGCGCCGTTATCAGAATACGACGCTGCATTTTCGTGAGTAACGGCAGCGCAAGGCGTTTATCAAAATAGGCGTATTTATAGCCGATTGCTATCACGTCGGCTATGTGCTCTTCTGCATATTTACGGACGTACGGACAGTATTCACGTTCCGTTTTAAAGGCTATTTCGGTGTGATCGCCCTTGCGCTCCATATCGCATACGGAGGGTAAAAAGGAAAAGCGTTCGCGCACCTTTCCATAAAGATAGGACATATAAAGACCGTCAAAGCCGTTTTGCGTTATCGTTATTTCTTCCACAACATTATTGTATGCCGAGAAAACAAAATTATTTATCCTTTTCGACGATTTCCTCTGTCTTTCCCTACCCCTATTTGCTTGACTTGAAAACAAAAATGTTTTATAATAGATAACATATTATATAATATGGAAAGCAACGCGGCTGTCCGCGTCCGTTTTTCGGAGGTTATTTTTATGATGGACATGAAGTCTGTAGAAAGTAAATGGCAGGCAAAATGGGAAAAATCCAAACAGAACGTTTTTAATAAAAAGAATATCGATAAGAAATTATACGTTCTTGAAATGTTCTCCTATCCTTCCGGTGCAAAATTGCACGTTGGGCATTGGTATAACTATGGCCCTACCGATACGTATGCACGTTTTAAACGCATGCAGGGCTATGAAGTATTCCAGCCCATGGGCTTTGACGCATTCGGTCTGCCTGCGGAAAACTATGCAATTAAAACGGGTATCCACCCCAAGGATTCCACTGAAAAGAATATCGCTACTATGGAACAGCAGCTCCGCAATATGGGCGCTATGTTCGATTGGAGCGCAGAAATTAAAACCTGCGAAGAAAATTACTATAAATGGACGCAGTGGCTGTTTTTACAGCTCTATAAAAAGGGACTTGCTTACCGCAAGGAATCCCTTGTAAACTGGTGCCCTTCTTGCGAAACCGTACTCGCTAACGAGCAGGTTATCGACAGCAAGTGCGAACGCTGCGGCTCGGTTATGCTCCGTAAGGACATGACGCAGTGGTTCTTGAAAATCACCGATTATGCGGAAGAACTCCTCTCCGACCTCGATAAAATCGACTGGCCTGAAAAAACGAAGCTGATGCAGAAAAACTGGATTGGCAAATCCACGGGCTGCGAAATCCATTTCGATTGCGAAACGGGCGACGATATCACCGTCTTTACCACCCGTCCCGACACCGTATTCGGCGTGAATTACGTCGTGCTTGCGCCCGAGCATCCGCTTGTGGACAAGCTCAAAGAGGCACACCCTGAAAAGGCTGACGCTATCGACCAATACGTGCGCTATGCGGCGGAAGCAAACGACATCGACAGACTTTCCACCGCGCGTGAAAAGACGGGCGTGTTCACGGGAGCTTACGCTACACATCCCTTGACGAAGAAAAAGGTGCCCATTTACCTTGCCGACTACGTTTTGTATTCCTACGGTACAGGCGCGGTTATGGCGGTTGCGGCGCATGACGAACGCGACTATGCGTTTGCAAAGAAATACGGTATTCCCGTAACGCAGGTTATTCAAAAAGCAGGCGGCGAAACCATTCTCCCCTACTGCGAAGACGGTATCCTTGTCAACAGCGGTATATTCGACGGACTTTCGGGTGAAGAAGCGCGCGATGCGATTGCCGTGCATCTGACTAAGATTGGTAAAGGCGGCAAGAAGGTTAATTACCGCTTGCGCGACTGGTCGGTTTCCCGTCAGCGTTACTGGGGCGCGCCGATTCCTATGATTCATTGTGAAAAGTGCGGCGTTGTACCCGTTCCCGAAAAAGATTTGCCCGTGAAGCTCCCCTATGACGTAGAATTCCGTCCGACGGGAAAATCCCCCCTCGCTTCCCATGCAGGATTCATGAAATGCACCTGTCCGAAGTGCGGCGGTAAGGCTTCGCGCGATCCCGATACACTCGATACCTTCGTTTGTTCGAGTTGGTATTATTTGCGCTATCCCGATGCTCATAACGATAAACAGGCTTGGTCGCCCGAGCTTATCAATAAGATGTTGCCAGTAGACGTTTACGTAGGCGGTTCGGAGCATGCTTGTATGCACCTCCTCTATGCACGTTTCATTACGAAAGCGCTCCGCGATATGGGTTACGTGAATTTCGACGAGCCTTTCAAGCGTCTTGTGCATCAGGGCATCATTCTCGGTCCCGACGGCAACCGTATGTCGAAATCCCACGGCAACGTCGTTTCCCCCGATACCTATATCGAGGAATACGGCTCGGATATGTTCCGTCTGTATTTGATGTTCGGTTTCAGCTACACCGAAGGCGGACCTTGGAGCGACGACGGCATTAAATCGGTTGCGAAATTTGCCGACAGAATCGAAAGACTTGTTAGAAAATCTCTGGAATTAAGCGGCGGTCACAGCAATATGACCTCGGCGGAAAAGAACGTAAATTATACCAAGCATTACGCGATTAAAAACATCACGCGCGACGTGGAAGCATTCTCGTTCAACACCTCGATTGCTCGTCTTATGGAATACGTGAATGCGCTCCAAAAATACGATGCAGAGGTTGCGGAAAAGAACGTTACGTTCTATAAGGATTGTATCAAGGATCTTATCCGCATGATTGCGCCCTTCATACCGCATTTCGCAGAAGAGCTGTGGCAGGTATACGGCAATAAAAATTCCGTCTTTGACGAAAGCTATCCCCTCTTTGATGAAAAAGCGCTCGTGAAAGATGAAACGGAATACGCCGTACAGGTAAACAGTAAAATTAAAGCAAAAATTATGATTCCCGAAGGGCTTTCCGACGACGATATCCGCGACACCGTTTGCGCATATCCCGAAATTGCGGAAGCAATCGCAGGGAAAACGATTAGAAAGTGCATTGTGGTAAAAGGCCGCCTTGTCAACCTAATCGTTGGTTAATAATAAAACTACAACGACCTCTTCGAAGCGAAGAGGTCGTTTCTTTTATTTCTTTATTCGATTAAATGAAAAATCCCCGACGGCAATGTCGGGGATTTTTCATATGTCTTAATAGTTATTCGTCCAATTATTGTCATCCGCATTGTTGATCCACTCTGCAATCAGCGTAATGGTATCCGCGCCATCGATATTCCACGTGCCTTTAAGGTCCACAACCGTTCCGTTGTATTTCCAGCCCTTGAACGTCTTACTGCCGTTCGTCGGCGTAGGCAGCTCGTAGGTTGCGCCGTACTTAATCTCGAACGAGCTCACTGATGCCGTACCGCCGTTTGCATTTAAGACAACCGTATATTTCTTCACGGTTTCTACTGCGTTTACAGTAATGTTGCCTTGAATATTCGTAAGGTCTTTATTCTCCCACGCAACGATATAGCCCGTCTTGCTTTGAGGCTTCGGCATGTCAGCTTCTGCAAGCGAAGCGCCTTCCTTCACTTCAATATTGATTGTTTCACAACCTTCCTGCACAAAGCTTACGGTGTATTTAACAATCACGATTTCCTGCCAATCCGCAACAAGCGTTACGTTGTCTGCAATCGACCATTTATCCGTCGAAACTACTTTCCCTTCATACGTCCAGCCAAGGAAGTTATAGCCGTCACGCGTAGGCGTTGCCAAGGTTACTGCGCTATCATACGTCACTTCCTCGCTTGCAGGGGTTACGCTACCGCCGTTTGCGTCGTACGTAATCGTATACGTATTCGCCGTATAGACAGCCGTTAAGGTAACGTCTTCCGTAATTGTTTCGGGAAGTGCTTTATCCCAAGCCACCGAATAGCCCGTCTTTCCAACCAATGCAGGAATATCGTCTGCCGATACCCCTTTACCCTGTTCAACCTTCAAGCTTACGGTCTCTTGACCTTCCTGCACAAAGCTTACGGTGTATTTGACAATCTCTTGCCAATTTGCAACGAGGGTTACGTTGTCTGCGATTGACCATTTATCCGTCGAAACTACTTTCCCTTCATACGTCCAACCGATGAAGTTATAGCCGTCACGCGTAGGCGTTGCCAAGGTTACGGCGCCATCATACGCAACGTCCTCGCTTGCAGGAGTTACGCTACCGCCATTTGCGTCGTAGGTAACCTTGTACGTATTCGCCGTATATACTGCCGTTAAGGTGATACTTTCCGTAATCGATTCAGGCAGATCTTTATCCCAAGCTACCGTATAACCCGTCTTTCCAACCAATGCAGGAATATCTTCTGCCGATACCGAACCGCCTTCATAGACTTCAATCGTTTTGAGCTCTTCGCCTGCTTGCACGAAGCTGACGGTGAATTTTTCAATCTCTTGCCAATTCGCAACGAGCGTTACGTTGTCTGCGATTGACCATTTATCCGTCGCAACTACTTTCCCTTCATACGTCCAACCGATGAAGTTACAGCCGTCACGCGTAGGCGTTGCCAAGGTTACTGCGCTATCATACGTAACGTCCTCGCTTGCAGGGGTTACGCTACCGCCGTTTGCGTCGTACGTGATTTTATACGTATTCGCTGTATAGACTGCCGTCAAAGTGATACTTTCCGTAATTGATTCGGGAAGCGCTTTGTCCCAAGCTACCGTATAACCCGTCTTTTGAACCAAGTCGGGAATATCGTCTGCCGTTACCCCTTTACCCTGTTCAACCTTCAAGCTTACGGTCTCTTGACCTTCCTGCACAAAGCTTACGGTGTATTTAACAATCTCTTGCCAAGTCGCAACGAGCGTTACGTTGTCTGCGATTGACCATTTATCCGTCGCAACCGCTTTATCCTCATACGTCCAACCGAGGAAATTATAGCCGTCACGCGTAGGCGTTGCCAAGGTTACTGCG
>JAFUMY010000044.1 GCA_017482415.1 Clostridia bacterium | reverse complement strand
TCTTACGCCGTTTGCACTGAGGCATGAAAAGGCTTTTGCGGAAATCGCTGTTTATGAAATGGTATATGTTGGCGACGTAATAGAGGCGGAGCAACATGAAATTGCTTGCGATAATGGAAGCGTTAAAGCGGAAGGCTTGACGGCGGTTTATCCTAGCGGCGGTGTGTACGGAGGCGATAAAATCACGCTCACTCAGGCAGGTAAATACCAAGTAACTTATTACGCAACGGTAGACGGGCAAAGGGTGGAAGAAATACGCTATTATATGGCGGCGCGTATGCCCAAAGACGTTATCGTGGCGGAGCAAGGCATGCAAATCGATTACGGCAAATATGAGGTGGAAAGCCCGTATGAAATAAAAAATGAGACGTACGGCGCAGTCGTTACCTTCAAAGAGGGGCAATCGATTACGTTTAATACAAAGGTGAAAACGGCTAATTTGACGAAGGATTACAATTTGTTCGAGTTAATTGTAATGCCTAGCGTGTTTAAAGAAACGGATTTTGAAAGGTTGACGATTCGTGTTACCGATGCGGAAGACGAAGCTAATTACGTGGACGTCGTTGTTAATACGTCGAACGTAATTGACGGTGGCGGTCAGGTGTCTTACGTGCAAGCAGGCGCAAACGGACAGACAATAGGCGGTTACGAGGGAGAACGCTTCCACAGCAATTCGCCTCTTTACGGTACGCAGGTAGAACATAGCTTTCGCGCGTTAGCGCACGAAGGCTTATATCGGCAAAATCATACGATTTCAGAGAATTGCTTAACGCTCGCGATTGATAACAATGATAAAACCGTTTATTGCGGACCTTACTCCAACGAGCAAAAAAGCAACGTCGAAGTAAATGATTTGGATAATCCCGCGCGTTATAAAGCGAACCCTTGGGGTGGCTTCACATCGGAGGAAGTGACGGTAAAAATTACGGCGGAGAATTTTGTTAAATCAGAAGGCAAGGTATTGATAAAATCCTTTGGAGATTTGGATTTTTCGCAGGCTATTCAAGATACGGTTGCACCACAGCTTTTCGTGGACGTAGACGAATCGAAGGCGTTGCCGATTGCGGAAGTGGGAAAAGACTTTCCGATTTTCTCGTTTACAGCAAAAGACGCGCTTGACGCACAGTTGAAAACGAACGTTTTTGTTTATTACGTTGACGGACGTGGGCAAAAGCTTACCGTGGAAAACGATGGGAGAAGCTTTTTTGCAAAATATGCAGGAGAGTATCAAATCGTTTATCGTGCAGAGGACTATTCGGGGAACGTGACGGAAAAGGTCTTTGAAATTCGCGCGCAGGAAACGATACCGAATATTTACGTTGCGATTGAAGAGCCGTTTATAGAAGCGGCGGCGTATCAAACGATTTCCATTCCAACGGCGGCGCAGATGTATGCATTCGGGGGCTGCGGGGATTTGAAGGTGGAACGCGCCGTTTACGCTCCCAACAATCAAAAAGTGGAAGCACAAGATACCTTGCAGCTTGCCATGCTTGGTGAGTATAAGGTTGTTTATACTGCAAGAGATTACTTGGATAACGTTGGTTACGGGGTTATAACCGTACGTTCAATCCCCGTAGAAAAACCGAGCTTTATCGTGGAGCCTTCGCTTAATAGCGTTTTGATTAAGGGCTTTACCTACGATTTGCCTATTCCATTCGTGATAGAAACGATAAACGGACAAATTTTGCAGGTGCCTTATAAGGTTTACGTGAACGATAAGCTCGTGGAAAATTCTTTTGTAGCGCAGGGCGAGTCGATGGAAATACGCTACGTCGCGGAAGGTGAGTCGGGCGTTTCTGAATGGAAACAAACCGTTTCTGTTGTAGATACCGAATATGGGAAATACAAGAGTAAGTATTTTCATACCGAAGGCGATGTGCAAATTCTCGACGAAAAGACGTGCGTAAATCTTCTTTTTAGCGAGGATTGCGGTGCGGAGTTCATCACTCCTTTGTGCGCGCAAGATTTCCGCTGGACGCTTTCATGTGCAGTGGAAAAGACGAACTTTAACGCAATGGTTATTACTTTGACGGATGCGGTGAATTCCAACCTTTCCGTTTCCTTACGGCTTTTTTATAGCAAGGAGGAGAATTCGTGGTTTATACAGTTAAACAATAGTATAAACAGATTTCTTTACGCAACAAGCAAGGATATTTTGACCTTTGCTTTGACAAGCGATACCAAGGGAATTATAGATACCAGCGGCGGTGTGCTTACGACGATTTCTGCGTATGATAACGGAAACGCGTTTGAAGGATTTTCCGAAATGATTTATTTGGGTATTTTCTTTGAAGGCGTAGAAAAAGAATCTTCCATTTCTATAACGCAAATTTGCAATCAGCCTATGGGTTATAACAAGAGTAGTCTTGATAAAGCTTTGGACGAGGTAAAACCGATTATTCTATTAGACGAAGCGTTTATATTGCGTCAAAAATTAGGGACGCAGGCAAAAATTCCTACGGCAAAAGCATACGATGTGCTTGGGCAAATTCAAGAGTTTTCTATGAGTATAGAAACTCCTTCCGGGCAAATTCTTGGCGGCGGCGACGCGAGAGAGGCTCTCACCTTTACTTTGGATAAAGCGGGGTACTATTTGGTGACGTATTCCGCAAAGGATTCGAACGGCAATAAGACGAGCCTTCCTTATACTATTTTTGTGAGTGACGAAATAGCGCCTACGTTGGAAGTAAAGGATGATTTGGAAAAGGAATATCAGGTTGGTAGCGAAATCAAAATTCCTTCTTATACAGCAAAAGATAACGGGGAAAATTGTTACGTTCAGGTAACCGTGATTTTGCCGAACAACGAAATGCGTTTGCTTGAATATAACGAAAACGGAAAAATCACTTCTTTGTTGTCAAAGGCGAACGAGCTGTACGAGAATGCCTTTAAGGCTGGCGATGATGCATTCGTGGCGCTGCAAAAAGGACGTTACGTTTTGCGTATCGTGGCGTACGACGAGTATTATAATACTACCGTAAAAGAAATTGAATTTTTGGTGAAATAAGGAGGTTGATAATGAGAAAGAAAAATATTTTTAGATATATGGCTTTGGCATTATCTTGTGCCTTAATACTTCCCTGCTTTGCATGTAAGGACGTCGAAGAATCAAGCTCGCAAGAAGATGAGCCGTTGGTAACGGTCGTGGAAGGTGAATATTTGTATCAAGGCGGCGTTAGCGAATACAGCATTTTGGTTCGTGATGACGCAAACTTTTACGAAAGCTTTGCTGCTAATGAATTGGCAGCCAATTTTCAAAAAGCGACAGGGAATGCAATTCCTGTCGTAACGGAGAGTGCGCTTAAAAATCCTGATTGCGTTATTTCTTTGGGACATACGTCTTTATGGGAGAAAAACGTAGGGATTGCGTTATCCTCTGACGACATTGTCGATTCTGGATACTATATTAAGACGGTAGATAAAAATATATATATTTCCTGTCCCGATTATACTAGCAGCAGCGGCGTGCTTTACGGTGCATACGATTTTCTTGCCGATACAATAGGTTATGAATTTTTCGCCGCAGATGAGATTTATTATGAAGAGAAAAAGGACGTTCCCTTGTTGAACTACACGGGGTATTCGGTCAATCCTTCTTTTGAAATGCGTATGTTGCCGAAGGCGGACCTTCGCGACGATAGAGATACAGTAAGGCGTTATCGTATGACCTCGCCCAGCCCGACATTCGGCTTGGTTGCTTGGGGGCATGGTCAAGCTTCGCAGTACATTCTTCCCGATGCGAAATGTACTTGCGGCTTGGAAGGATGTGGAAACGGTATTACGTATCAAGAGCATCATCCCGACTGGTTTAGCAATTACGGCACGAAGGATATGCAGCTTTGCTGGACAGGTGGCGAAACCTTGGAAACGGTGGCGGCGAATCGTTTCATCGAATTTTTCCAACAATATCCCGACGCGCAGTATTTTATGTTTGGGCAAGAAGACAATGTGAGCTATTGCGATTGTGATAGATGCGTAGCGGCAATAAACGAATACGCAGGTAACGTCGCGGGGTTACAGGTTGCATTTGTGAACAACGTTATTGAACGCGCAAACGCTTGGTTGCACGAAAATCAACCGGGCAGACGTGTGAAATATATTATTTATGCGTATTATGCGGCAGAGGCTGCACCCGTAAAAACGACGGAGAGCGGGGAGATTGTCGCGTATAGCGATAAGGTTGTTCCTGTGGACGATTTGTATATTTTCTATACGCCTATCAGCGCAAACTTTGCCTTCCAAATCGATAGCCCGAAAAATGCAAGCGTATATAAGAATTTGAAAGATTGGAGTGCGATTGCAGACGGTCAGTTAATTATGTATCTTTACGATATCAACTTCCGTAATTATCTTATTAACTTCAACAACTTCGGCACGGTTAAAGGAATGTATGAAACTTGTAAAGAGCTTGGCGTAACCTGTATTTCCTCGCAGGCGGCGGATTCTTACACGACTTGCTTTCAAGAAATGCGCTCGTACGTAGAATCTTCTCTTATGTGGGATTTGAGCCTTTCCTATGACGACTTGGTTCGTAAATTTATGTCGGTATATTATAAAGACGCGGCGGATTATCTCTATGAGTTTTATCAAATTTTGCGGGATAGATATGCCTATTATCAAAACGCTGTTAATCCCGAATCTGGCGGTATTTATGGGGAAATAAACAGCCGAGATTTATGGACGCAGCCTGTCGTTGAAAAAATTGACAAAGCTTTTGATAAAGCGATGGAAAGCATTAAAAAGTACGAAGAGAGCGACCCTGCGTTGTATCGTACTTTGAAGAATAGAATTATGAAGGAGCGTTTATCTCCTATCTATCTTAAAATTACGTTGCTCTCGTCTTACTATTCAGAGGAAGAGATGGCGCAAATGAAAGAAGAATTTAAATATTACGCAAAAATGTTTAAGCTTTCCGAAGCGACGGAAGGCTCTGGCTTTGGGGATCTTCTTGATTAAAGGGGGAAAATAATGAAAAGATTTTTATATTGTTTTTTCGCAATGCTGTTGTGTGCATTTTGTTTCTCTGCCTGTAAGCAAGATGAGCCAGTAGATTCGTCCTTGACAAGCGAAGTACAGGAGAGTAGCGTTATTGCATTTGTGCAGAATGAAATAACCTTGGCGATTGGGGACTCGGTGCAGGCGGAAATTGAGACGTCAAAGAAAAACATATTTGTTTTTTGGTCGATTCGCGACGAGAAGTTGGCAACGGTTTCTAATGATGGCGTAATTACGGCATTGGCAGAAGGGGAAACCATTTGCTATGCGGAATTTGCGGGAGAAAGGGCTATGTGCTTGGTGAAGATTGTCGCACCGCAGGCGAAACCGCTGTTGTCCATTTCCTTACCGTATGCGGAAGAATTCGTTACGCTGTACGTAGGCGATTCGCTTTCTATCAATGTAGATGTAAAGTTGGGTGATTCCGTTGTCAACAATGCGCAGTTAGAATATGAAATCACGCAAACGGATATCGCTCACGTTGAAGGTGATAAGGTGGTTGGTGAAAAAGCGGGAACGACAACGATTTTAATCCACGCGACCTACGAAAATCAAAACGCTACTGCAATATTGACGGTAAACGTAGTGGAAAAATAAGAATTCACCATAAAAGATTTATTTAAACAAGGATAACGTAACTATGAAAGAATTGCATTTGATTTGTAACGCGCATTTGGACCCCGTTTGGCAATGGGACTGGAACGAGGGCGCAACCGCTGCGTTGGCTACCTTTTATTCTGCTTGCGAGCTTGCAGATGAATATGATTACATATTTTGTCACAATGAAGCGCTTTTATACGAGTATATTGAGGAATATGACCCGAAGCTGTTTAAGCGCATTCAAGAGCTTGTAAAAGCGGGCAAGTGGCATATTATGGGCGGTTGGTACGTACAGCCCGACTGTAACGTGCCCAGCGGCGAAGGCTTTGTTCGCCAAATCGAAAGCGGTTTGACCTATTTCAAGGAAAAATTTGGCGCAAGACCTACGGTGGCGGTCAACTTCGACTCTTTTGGGCATACGCAAGGCTTAGTGCAAATCTTGAATAAATGCGGTTATGAAGGGTATATCTTCTGTCGTCCTATGGACTGGATTTTTGAATTGCCGAAGATGGTATTTAACTGGATAGGCTTTGACGGCAGCAAGGTAAAAGCGGCTCGTTTCCAAGACGCGACTATTTATTGTTCGGAGCTTGGCAATGCCGTCAACGCAATCAAACGAAAAATGCAGCCTTGGGAAAAGGAAGAAATCGCTTTTGCATTGTGGGGTGTAGGCAACCATGGCGGCGGTGCATCCAGAAAAGATTTGACGGAAATCAAAGGCTTTGTAGAAGGACAAAAGGCAAACGGCGTGTCTATCTATCACAGCACGCCCGAGGTATTCTTTGGCAAAGTAAAACCCGAGGCGGACTTTGACGCAGCATTACAGCCTTGTTTTATCAAATGCTATTCTTCTATTGCGCGCTTAAAGAAAAAATATGCAGAGCTTGAAAATAAGCTTTTATTTGCGGAAAAAATTTGCGCCTATGCGGACAAAGAAGGGATTTATCAATACAACCTCGAAGCATTTGCAGAAGCGCAAAAGAAAATGGCGGCGATACAGTTCCACGACGTTTTATCGGGTACTTGCATCATCGAAGGGGAAAAGAGCAGCTTGCAAAAGGCGGAATACGCCTTAGAACTTCTTGATAAAGAGTTC
>JAFUMY010000007.1 GCA_017482415.1 Clostridia bacterium | reverse complement strand
TGATAGCAGACGAAGCGGCGATTGGTATGATAAACAACAAAACGACGGCGGTGCGCATTATCCCTGCGCCCGGTAAAACGGTTGGCGAGCAAGTCAGCTTCGGCGGCTTGCTTGGCAGAGCCCCGATTATGCCCGTGCACAACACCGACTCGTCCCGTCTCATTAACCGTGGCGGAAATATCCCTGCGCCTATCCACAGTTTCAAAAACTAAAACCTTCCGCTTCATCACGACTGGAAGTCGAGAAACTCGGTTTCTCGTGGGGTGTAGGGGTGAAACCCTTACGCCTCGATGGCAATCGCCGCCGCAAGGCGGTCAAGCCCTTAGGACAAGCAACCGCAGGTTGCGCCTACCGCAAAGCGCGCGTTAGCGTGAGGGGATAGGAAGTCGAGAAACTCAGTTTCTCGTGGGGTGTAGGGGTGAAACCCTTACGCCTCGATGGCAATCGCCGCCGCAAGGCGGTCAAGCCCTTAGGACAAGCAACCGCAGGTTGCGCCTATAACGCCGTTAGGCGTTCTATACGCAAAGCGTAAAAGCATTCCATGCACAAAAATAATATCAAATCAGGAAGAATAATCATGTTAGAAAGAAAGGACGTATCCGAAACGCTGAAATGGCGTTTAACGGACGTATTTACCACGGATGAGGACTGGGAAAAAGCGTTTTCCGAGGTGGAAAACAGCTATGGTAATTACGATTTCTCAGTATTCAAAGGCAAGCTCTCCGATAAAGACACGTTGCTTGCGTGCCTGCGCTTAAACGACGAAATTTCTCGTAAAATCGAGCTGTTGCATTTATATGCCTACGCCCATCACGACGAAGACCTTCGTATCGGCAAATACGGCTCTGCCGTAGCGCGCACGGGCGCACTGATTTCTCGCATTTTTGCGGAATTTGCCTTTGTCGAGCCCGAGCTCACCGCTTTGGAGGAAAAACAACTCTCGGCATTTATCGAGGATCCCGATTTCGCGCCGTATGAATACATGCTCCGCAAAATCGCAAAATCCAAGGCGCACGTGCTTAGCGAGGGTGAGGAAAAATTGCTCACGCTGGCGTCGGACGTTATGGGTGGATTCCAAGCCACCTTCACCATGCTCAATAACGCAAACTTAAACCTTCCCACGGCAACGCTCGAGGGCGAGGAAACGCAGATGAGCCACGGCTTATACGGCGTTGCGCTTCGCGCGGGAACCGCAGAGGAGCGTAAGGAATGGTTTGAGAAATACTACGGCGCGTATATCAAGCTCATCGATTCGATTACGCAGACCTATTACAGCAACGTAAAGAAAGACGTTTTCTATAAGACGGCGCGGAAATTCGATAGCTGTTTGGAAATGGCGCTTGCAGGCGAGGACGTTTCACCGCAGGTATATAATAATCTTGTGGAGGCGGTTCACGGCGGCTTGCCCTTATTGCATGAATATATTTCTTTGAGAAAGCAAGTGCTTGGGCTTGACGAACAGCATATGTACGACGTATTTTTACCCTTGGTTGAAAACGCGGATATCAAGCTTCCGTTCGACAAGGCGTACGATTTAGTGGTGGAAGGGCTTGCGCCGCTTGGCAAAGAGTATCAAACGCTGTTAAGAAAGGCGCAGACCGAGGGTTGGATTGACGTTTGTGAAACGGAGGGCAAGCGTTGCGGTGCGTACTCAATCGGTGTTTACGACGTGCATCCTTTCGTGCTTTTGAATTATCAACAAACGACCAACGACGTGTTCACAATCGCGCATGAAATGGGACATGCTTTGCATACCTATAAATCCCAAAACGCGCAGCCATATGCAAAGGCGAGTTATACGATTTTCTTAGCGGAAATCGCCAGCACCGTCAACGAGGTTTTGCTTTTAAAGTATCTCTATAAAAACACCGAGGATAAGAACCTCAAAAAATATCTTTTAAACTATTATATGGAAACGATTCGAGGGACTTTGTTCCGTCAGACGCAGTTTGCGGAGTTCGAGCAGATTGCGCATGCGAAAGCGGAATCGGGCGAAGCGCTCACGAAAGAAACCCTCAACGAGGTCTATTACGACTTGAACCGTCAATACTACGGCGAGGGGATTGTTCACGACGAGGAAATTGCCTATGAATGGGCGCGCATTCCACATTTTTACAGTGCGTTCTACGTATATAAATATTCCACGGGTATTATTTCCGCAATCTCGCTGGCAAAGCGTATCTTGGCGGAAGGGGAGAGTGCCGTTGCCGATTATTTCGAATTCTTATCAGCGGGCGGCTCTGACGATCCCGTTAGCATTTTGAAAAAAGCAGGTGTCGATTTAACGACGAAAACGCCTTACGAGGCAGCCATGGACGAGTTCAAGGCGACCTTGGACGAGTTTAAGAGCCTGTTGGACTAAATAAAAACCTTTCACGAAAGGAGAAAAGATTATGGCAAACGAAATCAATAGTATGCCCTATAACCGCGATGCGGAAATGGCACTTCTTGGCTGTTTGTTAATGGACGCCGAGATTGCAGCGGATCTTGTGGAGAAGCTCTCCGAAGATGATTTTTATCAAGAATCGCATAAATATATCATTCGTGCGATGCGTCGAGTATTTGCGGATAGAAAGCCCGTGGACCTCGTCACTGTTTCCGATGAGCTGGAAAGCGAGGGGGCTTTGGAAAAAGCGGGTGGAATCGTGTATCTTACCGAGCTCACGCAAATCACGCCTTCGGCGGCAAATTATAAATCCTATTACGAAATTATTGTCCGCGACAGCATCAACCGAAAGCTGATTCGCGCGTCGAGAAAAATCATCGAAACCTCTATGAAAGGCACGGATGAGCGTGCTTCGCTTGCCTTTGCTGAAAAGAGTATTTACGATATTTCCCGTCAGTCGGAGCGTTCGGTGCTCATGGGCATGGACGAAGGGGATATTATCGGTGAAGTCTTGACGAAATTCGAAAAGCTGCAATCGGACCCCGAATCCTTTCGTGGTATTCCGACGGGCTTTAAGCGTTTGGATAAAATCACGCACGGTTTACAGGGCGGTGCGCTGATCGTCCTTGCTGCGCGTCCCGGTATGGGTAAAACCTCGCTTGCGATGAACCTTGTCGAGCACGCGTCTCTTCGCGCAAGCAAGACCTGCGCGGTATTCTCGCTCGAAATGCCTCGTCATGAAATCGTACAAAGGCTAATCTGTTCGTATGCGAACGTCAGCATGCAAAAGGCATTGGACGGCAACCTTTCTGCAAAGGAATGGAAAAAGCTGATGCTTGCAGGCGATCAGCTGAAAAAGAGCAATATTTATATCGACGATTCTTCGCGTGTTACTCCCGCGGAAATCCTTTCAAAATGCCGTCGTTTAAAGAGCACGGCAGGCGGCGTTGACCTGATTATGATCGACTATATCCAGCTTATGTCAAGCGGTGATTCCTCCATGGCAGGCAGCGAAAACAGACAACAGGAAATCGCTTCGATTACCCGTGATTTAAAAATCATGGCAAAGGAACTGAACGTTCCCGTTATCGCACTTTCCCAGCTCCGCCGTATCCAATCGAAAGAACCGCAACTTTCCGACCTTCGTGAGTCGGGTGCAATCGAGCAAGACGCAGACATCGTAATGTTCATCAGTCGTCCCGAAGCGATTGCGACGCAAGAAGAGCTTGCTACGGGCAAGGTAGTCAAAGGTGCAGCGGAACTGATTTTGGCAAAGCACAGAGGCGGCGAGCAGGGCAGGGTCGCGTTGAAGTTCATCGGCGAGTGCACGAAGTTCGTGGACGTAGACGAGCAGAACCGCGAGGACGAGCCGCCCGAATACTCCGCACAGCCGCAGTTTTATGACGACGACGTAGAATACGAAGCCCCCGAGGACGATTACACACCACCCGAGCCCCCTTTACGTAAGGGAGAGTTGAAGGGGATGGATGACGAGCTTCCATTCGATTAAACGACGCATAAGCGTCGGCAACGTTCCGTTGCATCACGACTTTCTATCTTTCGAGGACGCTTTTGAATTGCGATAACGCCACCCAGCATGGGTCAAGGGACGAAGTTCCTTGCGGATTGTAAAGGCAGAGCCTTTACGCCTCGATGGCAATCGCCGCCGCAGGCGGTTAAGCCTTAATAAAAGCAAGCCGTGCTTGTGCCATACCGCGAAGCGGTAAACACGCATAAGCGTGAAAATAAGAAACCTATGAAAACACAAATCAAACCAATTACCCCCGAAAGTTTATCGGAGGCAAAAAATATCATATTTGACGGCGGCGTAGTTGCCATTCCAACGGAAACGGTGTACGGCTTGGGCGGTAATGCGTTTGACGATCGCGCGGTACAGCGGATTTTCGAGGTGAAAGGCAGACCTAACGACAATCCCCTGATTGCGCACGTGCATTCCGATTACGACTTATTAAAGATTATCGATTATGATCCACCGTATGCAAAAAAACTCCGCGAGGCGTTTTTGCCAGGACCTTTGACCTTGGTATATCCATCGACGGGCAAGGTCAGTCCATACGTATCCTGCGGCTTGCAGACGCTCGCCGTGCGTATTCCTGCGCATGCAGGCGCGCAAGCGTTTTTACGTGAAGTGGATATTCCCATTGTCGCGCCGAGCGCGAATATTTCCAAGCACGTCAGCCCGACCTCGGCGCAGCACGTCTATGAGGACTTCGAGGGCAAGATTCCTTTGATTTTAGACGGCGGAGCTTGCGAGGGCGGTATCGAAAGCACCGTCTGCGACGTCACGGGAGAAGTACCCGTAATTTTGCGTCCAGGGCTCATCACACGCGAAATGATTGCAGACATGGTAGGGGTGTGCGAGGAATATACGCCCGATTTTAAGTCGGGGGAAAAGGTAAAAAGCCCGGGGGTATTGTATAAGCATTACGCACCGCGTTGTAAAACCTTGCTCTTTGGCGCAGAGGATATCGAGGGTGCGTTAAAGACGTATATAAAAGAAAAGAATATGGGCAAGCGCACGTTTATTTTATGTGAAGAATCCCTCGTTTCCGTATTTAAGACGGCAGGTGCGGATACCTTGAATTTAGGCTCGACCGATTCTGAAATGGCAAGCAGGCTCTACGAGCTTCTTCGTGAAGCGGAAAAGCTTTGCGACGTGCTGATTGCCGTCGAGCCCAGAAAGACGGACGGAATCATGGTCGGGGTAATGAACCGATTGAAAAAAGCATTCGGGTCAGTAGACGTCAAGCATTAACGAAAGAAAGGGGGCAGGTACCAAATGGCGGCAACAAAACAGAAAAAAATCGTATTCGTATGCACGGGCAATACCTGCCGTTCTCCTATGGCGGAATACCTGTTGAAACGGGAGCTCAAACGCCTTGGGCTTCGGGATATCAAAGTCTGTTCGGTCGGTATTGCGGCAAAAAAAGGTGACGTAATCAATCCAAAATCCGCGCAAGTGCTTTTAGAGCACGGTATTGAGGTGGGGGAATTTTCTTCCACGCCGCTGACCAATCGGCTTTTGAAAGATGCATTTGCTTTTGTGTGCATGACGGATAGACACTGCGAATTGCTCATGGATATGCGTTGGAACGTTTTACGGAAATCGGGCGCGGAGGAGATTGAAAACAACGTTTGGTCGTTTGGGGATATTACAGGCTATGACGTCATGGACCCTTATGGCAGAGATATCGAGTGCTATCGCTACGTTTACGGGCTGTTAGAGGCAGGCATGTCCGCGTTGATTGAGAAATTAGAGCTTAAAAAACACGCGCGTATCGTCAAGCCTCGTGCAAGCAGCGGCACTTCGTCAACGGGCAAAAAACGAGGCAGGCCGAAAAAGGAAGCTACGGAAACAACGCCTACGCCAAAGCGTGGCAGAGGCAGACCGAGAAAGAGCATTGAAAGCGAAACAATGGAAGAAAAACCCGAACAGATTCGGTTGGAGTTTTAATACATACAAAACAAGGAGAATATGAATGATGAAAATTGCAGTTGCGTGTGATCACGGTGGTTTGAATTTAAAAAATGCCCTGATTCAGTATTTAAAAAAGACAGGTTATGAGGTAAAGGATTTCGGTACGTATACGACGGATTCCTGTGATTATCCCGATTATGCGTTGCAGGCAGCGGAAGCGGTTGCGCAAGGGGAATGCGAAAGAGGAATCGTAGTCTGCTCGTCAGGGATTGGGGTTTCGATTGTGGCGAACAAGGTTCCCGGAATCCGTTGCGCGCACTGCCACGACGTATATTGCGCGAAATATACCCGTTACCACAACGATGCGAATATGATTGCATTCGGGGAAAAGGTGATAGGACAAGGCATGATGGAAGAGATTGTGCACGCGTTTTTGACCTCGGAATACGAGGGTGGCGAGCGTCATGATAGACGTATCGCAAAAATCAAGGCGATTGAAGAAAAATATTCGAAATAACCGAGGCGAATATGGGTAAAATTATAGCAATCGGTGGTGGTGAACTCCGAGAAAGAACAACGCTCAAAATCGACGAATATATCGCAGGCTTAGCCAAAGCACGCGCAGGCGAAAACCGCCCGAACGCGCTGTTTATCCCGACGGCGAGCCACGATTATATGCCCTATTACAATACCTTTCACAAGGTCTACACGGGCGTTTTTAATATAAAAACGGACGTTGCGTTGACCGTTTTCAAAGAACCTGATATGGAGAAAATGAAAACAAAATTTGAGAAAGCGGACGTAATCTACGTTGGTGGCGGCGATACGGTGTTCATGATGGAGAGCTGGAAAAAATCGGGCTTGTTAGAGCTGATTAAGGACGCTTATGCGCGCGGTGTAATTATCGCAGGGCTTTCCGCGGGCGCGATTTGCTGGTTTTCGGATATCTATACGGATTCTGAGCTTGTAAACGGAGCCGGGGAAGAGCGGTATTCCATGTTCAAGGGTTTAAATTGGATTGAGGGAATAATTTCTCCGCATTATGGGTCAAGAATGCTTGACTTCGATAAAATTGTGTGTTATAATTACGACTGTGCTTACGGGATAGAAGATGATTCGGCGCTCGTTATAGACGACGGAAAAGTTGTGGGGAGCGTTACAAGTGGCGGAAAAGCCTGGCTCATAGAACGTAAGGACAACAAATTACAAAAGACGGAAATCGCGCCGATATAAGGTGCGATTCCGAAGAATAAGCGGACGTGGCGAAATTGGCAGACGCGCAGGTTTCAGGTTCCTGTGGGTAACTCCGTATGGGTTCAAGTCCCTTCGTCCGCACCATGGTAGGTATACAGACCTGTGCTTAATAAAAAGCACAGGTCTGTAAGATTTTTTAGACAAAATTAAATAAATATGTTAGAATCATAGCCGTGATTGTGTTTACAATGATTGCTATGATTTTTATTTTACAGGAGGAACAAATGAAAAAGAAAGTTGCGGCATATTGCCGCGTAAGTACAAAAGAAGATATTCAACAACATAGTTTGGAAGCCCAAAAGAAATATTATCAAAGAATCATAGAGCAAAACCCGAATTATGAGTTCGTAGGGATATATGCGGACACTTCAAGTGGTTTACGTAAGAAAAATCGCGTACAGTTTGAGAAAATGTTGCGCGATTGCAAGAGAGGAAAGATTGATATCATTTTTACAAAATCTATCAGCCGTTTTGCAAGAAACACCTTGGATTTTTTAAAGGTGATAAGGAAGTTAAAATATATAGGAGTCGATATATTTTTTCAAAATGAGTATATTTGGTTACAAAGTCAAAGGAGTGAACGAGATATGGCAATTCATGCAGCATTAGCGCAAGAGGAAAGCGTAGCAAAAAGTAGAAGTATTAGATGGGGGTTAGCCCATAGCTTTGCAAGCGGGACGTCCGGCTTGGCAAATCGAGTTTGTTATGGATATACAAATGACAGTCAAGGGAATCTTATTATTGACAAAGAAAAGGCAGAGAATGTAAAGCTGATTTTTGCTTTATATTTAAGTGGATATAGTTTATCGAAAATTGCGAAAGAATTGAAAGGGAAAGGCATTTTATCGCCTACGGGTAAAGAAACTTGGACAAGTATGGCGATTGATAAGATATTGACGAACGAAAAGTACGTTGGAAACGTTATTTTACAAAAAACTTATATTCCTGACGTATTGAAACAAAAACAGAAAAAGAATGAAGGTGAGGTTGCTCGGTATTTATATGAAAATAATCACGTTGGGATTATTGACCAAGCGATGTTTGAGGAAGTGCAAGAAGAAAGAAATAGACGAACGAATGTGGAGTTAGATGCAAAGGGGAAAACTGTAAGAAAGAATACAAGATTTTCAAGCAATGATTCGCTTTCGGGAAAAATTCAATGTGGGGAATGTGGACGCAATTTTAGAAGGATTACAACACATTCAGGGGAGATTGTTTGGCGTTGCGCTGGTCGTGTTGAGAAAAATGGAACGTGTAAAGCTCGAACGGTGAAACAAAGCGAGATTGATACAAAACTTCAAGAAAAATTTGGTGAAGAATTGTCGCTTGATGTAAACAAGATTGTTGTTTTAGAAGATGATCTAATTATTGAGTAAAAATTTATTAATTTTAGCAAAAAGTTGGAAGCGCTCTCTTAACGAGAAAAAAGTTCGGGTATAATTGTTTGAATTTATAAAAATCATTATTTAAATCCAAGATTTTACAAAAAATTAGCGAAAAAGTATAAAAATATGAGAAAAAATCTCATTTAGTGGTTTACATTTTTAAAAAAATGGTATATAATAATTGTGGAGGGTGTTATGTTAATACAATTTAGATTTAAAAATTATAAATCATTTAGAGATGAGGCAATATTAGATTTATCATCTACTAAAATAACTGAAAATGCTGAGAATGTTGTACAAGTAGGAAAAGAAAAAATATTAAAAATGGCAGCTATATATGGGGCAAATGCAAGTGGCAAATCTGGAATATTTGATGCTTTTGAATATATGTCCTATTATGTTATTCAATCTTTTACGTTTGATGATGAAATCTCTGAAAAGCAAAGGGAGAATAGAATTGCACCAACGCCATTTAAATTTTCAAAAGAGACAAAGGATTCGCCTTCCGAATTTGAGGTTTATTTTTCTAAAGTAGATGCAAAGGGGAAAATTAAATTTTATAATTATGGATTTGCCGTTGATGCTAATCGAGTGCATGAAGAATGGCTTAATGTTAAGTCCGTATCTGCTAAAGAATATAAAAATATTTTTTATCGAAACATGGATCGTATAGAATTTTCGGACTTTAATTCAAAACAAGAAGCACTTATTTTAGAAGGATTGAGTAAAGAAACCCTTATTCTTTCTCTTGGCGCGAAATTAAATATAGGTGTATTTAGAGAAGTTCGTAGATGGTTTTTAGATAATGAGACTTTAAATTACGCATCATTAACTCAAAATGTATATTTGTATCGAAATATGCCAGATGAATTTGATTCTAATGCACAAGTACGAGAGGATGTTATAAGATATTTCTCATCTTTCGATGACGGCATAGTAGGTTTTGAAGTAGAAGAGAATCAACAAACTGACGAAAAAGAAGATCCAACCTATACTATTGATACTTTGCATAAAATGATGGATTCGAATGAACAAGGAAAAATTCCTTTAGGTGATGAATCAGCGGGCACATTAAAAATGTTTTCATTGTATCCGTTTTTGATGTCGATAATTAAAAATGGAAACGTCTTATTCGTAGATGAATTAAATGCAAGATTGCACCCATTATTGGTAAGAAATATTATTTTGTTATTTGCAAATAAAGAAACGAATCCTAATAATGCTCAACTGATTTTTACCACACATGATACTTGGCAATTATCTACCAATCTTTTAAGAAGGGATGAAGTATGGTTTACTGAAAAAGATCAGTATGGTTGTTCTTCTCTTTATGCATTATCTGATTTTAAGGATCTAAATGGTCTAAAAATTAGAAAAGACGAAAATTATGAGAAAAATTATTTGCTTGGCAACTATGGGGCAATTCCTCATTTAACGCAATTAAAGTTAAAAGGGGATAAGTAGTATGAGCAAAGAACAACGTACGGGAAAAAGAAAGCCGAGATCATTTGAGTATAAACCACAAAAGTTGGGCTATTATATAATTTACACCGATACAAAGAAAACGGAAGAGAATTATATAAAGGGTTATCGAAAATCCTTACCAATTGAATTTCAAAATAAAATAGAAATTCAGATCGAGAAAGAAAAGACGTCCAATTTAATTGAAAGCTGTTGCGAATATCTTCGTAAGAATCCTCAATATCGCTCTGCTTGGATAATTTTTGATAAAGATCAAGTTTCTAATTTTAACGAAATTATATATGAGGCATATAGCAAGGGAATACAAGTTGCTTGGTCTAATCCTTGTATAGAGATATGGTTTTCGGGATATTTTGGAAAAATGCAATGTATTGACTCTGTGACTTGCTGTACTAATTTTTCAGTATTGTACAAGCAAAAAACAGGAAAAAAGTATGATAAAGGTGACGAGGAAATATATAGCACTTTAAACACTTTTGGGGATGAAGGTATGGCTATCAAATATTTTAAAACAAAATACTGTAATAGCCGAAGAGATAAAATTTTACCTGCGGATCAGACATGTTCATCAAGTATGTTCCTCTTAATTGAAGAAATTAATAGTATACTTAAGTAAAATCCATATACAATTAAGTAGTTTTTATAGAATATGTTAAACATCTGTTGCTAAACTGATGGGTTCAAGTCAGTAGTAAAAAACCTTAAAGGTTCAGAATAGGTCATACAATACAAAAAATAGGCGACACCCAAGCAGGGTGTCGCCTATTTTTCGTTAAGTATGAACACGAAGGGACTTGAGGGTGGGAGCCGTTTTGCGAGAGCAAAACGCTTTGCCTGACGAAGGTTGGATAACGATAAACTTGACGGCAAAGCCCGATGTTGATAACATCGGGGCGGGGCGCGCCGCTAAAGGCGCAAGTCCCTTCGTCCGCAC
>JAFUMY010000043.1 GCA_017482415.1 Clostridia bacterium | reverse complement strand
TTCCTTAGTCATAATGATTCCCTAAATAAAAATTCGTTGTATATGTTCGCTATTCAGTTATAGAACAGCCCCGTATTTATAGATATGCTTCGATTGGATATTATACGCGCTCTAAATAATTTGCGCGGAGCTGTCCGCAGGTATGTTTTTACGGAGAAGGGCTTTTCTCCCTTCTCCGTATTTTATTATTTCGTTACGACTGCATCAAAAATACCGTAAGAACAGGAATTTCTATTATGGTCAAGCCAGAACGTCAACCTCTCACAATTTTGAATGTCTACGGTAATTTCCATGGTTTCCATATCACTCGTCAACTGATAGGTTCCAACGCTCTTTTCATCCGCAAAGACGTACAGAGTATCGTACGGCTGCTGTCTGTTATCCACGTAATTTTGATTGTCCACTACACCTATATGAAAGGTCATTGTCTTATAGTGCCCCTGCAAATTGAAGCATGCAAACGACGCTTGGCTAACCTCGCCCGAAGCGGCGAGCGCAAGGAGCGCAAGCGCCCCACCGACAAAGCCTGCAATACCGAAAGACCCAGCACCTATAAGACCGCCTGTATCCAGCGACAAATATACACAGGTAGAAAGGACGAAGCCACGCGTATGATTTACGCCGTCAATGGTAAAGAATTTTTTATTATCCGTACCATCGTAGATACCGTTGAAATAACGTACCGCATCGTGTCCGTTACCTTCGGCACTCATATACTCGTAAGGCTTGAAGCGTTCCATCAGGTCGACCGTGTCGGGGAACGGAGCTTGTTGGGGTTTTGTAAACTCCAGTTCTTCTACCTCGTTTGTATGTACGCCGATATCCGCTACCATGTACGTTCCGCGCGTCAATCCAGCAAAACCGAGCAGTTGGAATTGAACCACGTCTACGCCCTCCACGTTCAGCTCATACGCTTTCGGGAATGCGGTTGCGTCGAGAGTATAGCGCGCAAGCTCTTTGCCGTCGCCGTAAACAACGAGAACGTCATTTGCTACGTGGCTCTTATCCACACGTCCAACGGTAAAGGTAAGATACTTAAACTGTTCGCCAAGCTTGAAGTTTGCTTCGGCGGGCACAGCAGAATCCAAGGGAGTGCCTATGAAGCTATAAACCGATTCCATGGCAATACCTTCGTTGTAGAAGATATCCCCCATATAATGGCCTCTATATTTAGTGGAGCCGTCGTAAACGCGCGTTGCCTTTGTGGAGAAAGGAACGCCGATTTCGCTAATCAGCTTATATGAGCCAGGTTCGACTGGCTTGGGCTCTTCCGTAATGGGCGCACCAAGCGTCATATTATACAACGCGTAATCCCCTTGATAGATACCGTAATCTAAGCCCGAAGCGCCCTCAATATAAAGGATATGTCCACCCGATACGTCGAGCGAATAGTTCTCCGACGGAAGGTCGTATTCAAGCGCTACGTCAAGAATCTTAACGCCGTCCAGGTAAATATTCAGCCAGCCGTCGTTTGCATACGTCGATTCTTTAATAACGCCTACCGAGAAATTGAATTTTTCGTATTTTCCACCGAGGTTAAAATAGGTATGCGAATGTACAATCCAGGTGTCATATAAAACGAGACCCTTATTATAATCGTTGCCTGCAACGTTAAAGGTCTTGCCGTCCTTCCCGTTGAATACCTTTGCATTGTCCGTCGTATAGTACGGGGAAAGAGTATCGAGTAAATCCACCGTTCCCGTTACTTTTGTAATCGTTTTATCGATATTGCGAGGTTGTACGGAAATTACAGGATCTGCCAATACCACCGAGGTGAGCTCCCAGTTATCTCTTACGCGAATAACCATCTTCTTCGCGCCCGTAATATCCACCTTGTAGGTCTGCTCCTTTGCAAAAGCGTATTGACGTTCCTCAAATACCTGTTTGCCGTCCAGCAAAATCTCAAACGCAACGTACTGACTCGGTTCGGTTACAGAAAGAATTCTTTCATCCATCATACCAACCGTGAAGCTAAATTCTTTATACGTTTTACCATCTAAATAATACACTACGTCTTTTTGCTTGCCTGCACCAGATGAATTTCCATTGTCAAGCGGAATACAGTCGGAATAGGTTTCCCCTGCTATCGTAAACGGCTCGTTTCTGCGATACTGCGCGTAGAGCATATCGCTCTCCCAATGGGGGTCCATGATATCGTTGAGATAATATCCGCCGCCTTGGGCATTCATGGACGTGGAGGGTGATTTCGCCGTGCCGAACCAATCTGCCATTCTGCCAATGGCGTTATTCTTGCCCATGGAGGCGTCCTCGCCGAAAAATCCGTCCGCTAGGATACTGATGGAAAGGACGTAGCTATCAACATTTCTGAAATATATCGTCTCTCGACCTGCCATTGTGCCGTTGTTGCTGATTACGTAGTTCCAGCCATTGTATTCCTTGCCTGCGATTTCGCTCATCGTCTCGCCCGAAGTAATTACGTAATCAGGCCTTTTATTAAAGCGGCCGCTACCCGTACTCCAATTGCTAAAAT
Source organism: Clostridia bacterium (assembly GCA_017482415.1). Taxonomy (GTDB): domain Bacteria; phylum Bacillota; class Clostridia; order Christensenellales; family Borkfalkiaceae; genus Scatosoma. The sequence continues at coordinate 1,949 of JAFUMY010000043.1, read as the reverse complement.
TCCATGCGCCGTTGATAACGTATTTGCTGTCAAGCTTTTCGATACTGATTTCAATCGCATCGGCCGTTACCTCGTTAACCGCACGGCATTCAAACGAAAAACCCTTATCTTTCTTTTCCTGCTCGGTCAAATCCGAGAAGAAAAAATAGGGATTCTCCGTAAGATTCTTTTTATCTTCAAACAGCCAATGCACGGGCAAGGTCAAGGACAAATCAAAATACTCGTTGGTGTACGTATTGCCTACCGTTTGCCCTGTAACGCCTTTCGGCCCTTTCGAACCGCTGCTACTTTCCTCCTCGGACTTACAAGAAGTGAATATCGGAAATGCCATAACAAACGCAAGCACTACCGATAAAAATTTCGCCCATTTTTTCATAACCATTCCTCCTTATTTACGAAATTTACGAATACTCCTCTATGAGTATAATCTCGTCAAAATTTCGATTATCTTTCCCGAATGTAAAATATAAAAATCCGTCTAAATGTTCTAAAAAGCCCATCTGAGAATCAAGCGGATCGAACTGCATCAAAAGCTTTGGCGGCTCGTCCTCGTAATTCCAATCAGACGGAACACCGAACAGCCTCGTGCAAGCCTCGTCCTCTGCCGTTTCCGTGAACTCCATCAGCCATGCATCGTTAAAACGCTCGTACCTCTCAACCTCTGCATTGAAATCGTCCACCGCCGTATCGGGTTCACCGCCGTAATAACGAACAATCGGTTGCAGGGCGTATTCTCCCTCGTAGGTGTCTAAAAACACGTACAAGTAGCCCCTATGCGGCAAGCGGTTTTCTTTATCGAATTTTGCAATATCCTCTAATCGAATCTGACAGAAAAAAATCGTATCCTCGTCAAAATCATGCATCCATTCGTTCGGGATTGTCGGCGTTCCGAAAAACTTACTCGTACCAAGGTCGTACTCCTTAGGGGCTTTCGTTGCCTTGATTTTGATTGCCATATTAGCTTTCCTGTCCTTGATCAGCTTCTATCTTTAACGTCACGTAATCACTTCTCGACCAAGCGTATTCGTTTCTGCCGCCCTGCGCGCTTTCATTGCGAAGACATACCTTAGGCTTCGCCAACGAAATAACGCCGTCTATGCCTGCGGACGCTTTTTCATCGTAAAACGTAAACGCAATCGTGTCTTCGGTAAGCTCGTTAATTTTAATCCTCTCACCTCGGCTGTCTTTATCCAAACCGTCCTTTATTTTGTAAACCTCGTTCCAAAAATGCTTATACCAAGACTCATAAATGTATTCTCTGGTTTCTCGTTCAAGCCGTAAAATATATCCCGACCATTTTTTATTGATATCGCTCATTTTTTTCTCCATTCTTACAGTTTTTCATACGCGTTCAAAAATTCTTCCCAAGTCATATCTGGCATCTGTTGCCCTTCCACAAAAATCCCCCAGCTCCTATTGACGTATTTCGGGTCTTTATAATCGGATTCATAATCGTAGGGTATCCATTCTCCGTCAAGCTTTCTATACGTTGCGCCGATGCCGTGAAGCTTGCCAGCCTTGAAGGTACCGTGCAACATTTTTTCCCCCGTTTCGTACAAGCGTCCAATACCATTTGGTATACCGTCCTTCGCTTCCCCTACGTATTCTTGACCGTTATAAATAAGCTTTTCTTCTTGTTTGGGCTTCGCTTCTGCATAACCAAATTCCCCTTCGCTACCGCCGCGATTTCTGTACGCGCCGTTGTAGCCGAAGAAAAGCTTTCCGTCCTTAAAAAGTCCTGCTTTCGTCACACGAACGGAATATCCGTTGGAGGAGGATTTGTATTGCATGAGTCCAAAACCATTTAATTTTCCTTTTACGAACATGCCTTCCGTAACAGTGCACTCGACGTCGCCGTCGTTGGAAAAATCCATTTCCCGAAGCACGTTAAAACCGTCCTCGTCAATGGAATCAACAGGCATCGTTTCCCCTTCCTCAAAAGTGAATTT
>JAFUMY010000042.1 GCA_017482415.1 Clostridia bacterium | reverse complement strand
TTTACAACAAGGCCGGTGACACATTATTGCTCATGGACCAGCTTGCCGACGAGAAGAACACGGACGAGATTTGGACGGAGCACGTCGCGCTTGGCGAGGCGATGGAAAAGCTTGGCGAACGGGAAAAGAAGATTTTATTTTTACGTTATTATGAAGGAAAAACACAGACGGAAATTTCCGAGGAGGTAGGGATTTCGCAGGCGCAGGTTTCGCGCTTGGAGAAAAATGCTCTGCAAAGCATACGTTTGAATATTTCTTAAAAAATCCCCCGAGCTGCAATTTTGCGGCTCGGGGGATAAAACGTTATTAGAACTTTTAAAGGACGTATATCAGCATGTACAGTCCTTCGAGTATGGCAAGGTGTGCAGGATAGAAAATATAGAAGAAATACTTCATGTTCCATTTGCCTTTCTCACCCGAATACAATAAAAGAATAGGAATTGCAAGCAAGGACGGTAAAGGGAACAAGGGATTGACGTGCGTGACTACAATCATGAGCATGGGGATTAGCATGCATAAAATTCGTAACGGCAAAACGTCAAATTTTTTCCAAATGTCGGGGGCAGGTATGCCTCTAAAGTCAAAAATCGATGCAAAAACAGGAATCATTGCTCCAAAGAATCCGTAGTCAACGTGCAGTTTGCTGCTGAAAACGTACACACCTAAAACCAACCCGAAAAAGAGCGCGACTGCGCCGATTGTCTTCCAAAACCCTACGCTGTCGTCAAAGAAGCATTTTTTTGCGAATTGCAGCGCATAAATCATTAGGGTGGATAGAGAAAAGGTAATCAAAATCCCGAAATAGATAGAGGTAGGGTCAAAGAAATAATAGAAGAGCTGGCAGCCCGCTCCAAGCCCGAAAAGGAGTAGGAAATGCTTCCATTTATTTTTCGTATATCGACAGCCCTCGGAAATCATAAATGCAAACAAGGGCATGGATAATCGCCCGATTGCCCGATAAATGGCAACGGTCGGGAAAAATATCATGCCGAGATGATCGACGAGCATCAATGTCGCCGCAAGTAATTTTAACGTGTTTCCGTTTAGGATTCTAATCTTCTTCAATGCGTCCATGGGTACTCTCTTTTGTGTTATTCGCCGTCGTTTTGGAAGAATTCCTCATCCTTGTTGAGCGTGTTGTTTTTTGCCTTTTTAGCGGCTCTTGCTTCCGCTTTTTGCTCTTTTCTGGCTTGTTTTTCACGTTCGGCGCGCAAAATCCGTTCGTCGGCTTCTGCTTGCTTTTGGCGTTTGCGCTCTTCACGGGCTAACGCGACCTTTTGGTCTAAAATAATGCGGTTTTTCGTCGGGGCTTTTTCTTCTTCGACCTCTTGCCCCGTCATTTTCTTGAAAAAATTCCCCACGGTACGGACGGGCTTCGTCATGTTCTCGTAGTCCGCTTCCATGCCCTCGATGATGAAATTCGCACGGTTTAAGAAGAACTTAAACACGACCTCGAACAAAATTTGCAATACCCAGCACACGATCATGAGTGAGGAGAGGATAAGGGCGAGGGGGGTTACGTGTTCGGCGGTCAGCCATACGCCGTAGACCATTACGCCGAGGGTGTACAGCTTAATTAGCTGTCTTGAACGCGTGAAAATCGTTTTGATAATCTCCTTCACCCGTTTTGTCGGTGGTTTTAAGGTCATAAATAGAAAGAACCCGAAATAGCCGACGGCAAGTACGAGCAAAAGGATATTTGCCACAAGTAAACCTACGCTTGTGCAGAGCACGTAAACGAGGTAGGCAATATACAGCACTTGCGTTGCAATATTACGAATGAAATCGATTTTTTTGAAGTCTTCTACCGTCTGTTTAAAGGCGGCTTTTGTATAATCAAACACGTCCGTTTTCTCCTTTTTGAGGGTTTTCGTCCTTGGGCGGTTTTCCAAAATAGGAATAAAATCCGCATACCAGGTTCGCGTTGAACAGCTTTTTCTTGCGGTCTGCGTTTTTCCCGAAGTATCTTTCGAATTCAGGCAAAGAGGTGAGGATATACGCATTCCAGTCAGGCAATGCGCGGAAAGCTTTTCCAAAGCCCGACATCAGCGTGCGTACTTCTTTTTCCTCGGATAAACGTTCGCCGTAGGGGGGATTCGAGAGGAGAACGCCGTATTTTAAATCACTGGAAAACGTCCGTGCGTCTGCCACCGAAAAACGGATATACTTCTCAACGCCTGCGCGCTTTGCGTGGTATTTTGCTATCGAGATTGCTTCGGGGTTGATATCGCTTCCGAAAATTACGGGGCGAATATCCTTTCGTTCGTTGTCCTTTGCTTCCGTTTTTGCAGTCTCCAAAACACCTTTCGGGACGCATTCCCAATGCGCAAAATCAAAATCCCGATGCAGCCCAGGTGCAATATGCAACGCCTTCATCGCTGCCTCAATCGGCAAAGTGCCGCTCCCGCAAAAAGGATCGGCGAACGGCTTTTCAGGGTCCCGATCGGGGTTATAGAAAGTGGAGTCGATTAGCCCTGCTGCGAGGGTTTCTTTTAAGGGTGCGCTGTACGCAAGAGAGCGATAACCGCGCTTGTGCAAGCCCTCACCCGTTGTATCGAGAGTAATTGTCACTTCGTTTTTGTATATCGAAACTCCTACAATCGATCTTGCACCCGATTCAGCAAAAGTCTTTCTGCCCGTGCGGAGCTTATCCGCGAGTCGTTTGATGATTGCCTTTTTGGCTACGCCGCCTGCTGCCTTGATCGCAGCGAGCTGGCTTTGTACGCTTTTGCCGTCCATCAGGATTTTTGATTCCACGGTCAGCCAGTTCTCCCAAGGAATGGAGTACACGCCCTCATACAATTCGTCGAAGGTGAGGGCAGGGAAGTTAGCGAGCTTGATAAGCACCCGTTCTCCGCTGCGCAGTGCAACGTTGAGCCGAGCGACGTCTTGAAAATCGCCGTCCACCTCAATTCTGCCGTTGTCGGCAGGCGCCTTGTCGTACCCAAGCGCAAAAAGCTGCCGTTTGGTTGTCTGTTCTAAACCCGACGCTACGGGAATCAATAATTTCATAACACTTTAATTATAATCTTTTTTCGGATTTTGTCAATACGTTCGGGGTAGGGAACTTAGAAAAAAGGCAGGGAAGGATTGACAAACCGCTGTTTATACTGTATAATTATATATACCTATGAAACGAAACTATGAAACGCTGATGGCGGAACAAATTAAAAATACGGAAAAGGGAACGAAGCTGCTGTTGCATAGCTGCTGCGCGCCTTGCTCGTCTGCCTGTCTCGAACGCTTGAAAGAGCATTTTTCAATCACCGTGCTGTATTATAATCCGAACATTGACGAGCGTGAAGAGTACGAGAAACGCAAAGCGGAGCAGATTCGTTTTTTGCAGGAAACGGGCTGGGCGGATTTTCTTGACTGCGACCATGAGCCTGAGAAGTTTTTTGAAATGGCGAAAGGCATGGAAACGGAGCCCGAACGAGGCAAGCGCTGTTATAAGTGTTATGCCCTGCGTCTTGAAAAGACTGCGCAAACGGCGAAAGAAAAAGGGTTTCCGTATTTTGCAACGACCTTGACGTTAAGCCCCTATAAAAACGCCGAATGGCTGAACGAGATTGGGGAAAATCTACAGGGCAGGTACGAGGTGAATTACCTTTTTACCGATTTCAAGAAAAAGGGCGGCTATCACCGCTCGATTGAGCTTTCCAACGAATATAAGCTTTACCGCCAAGATTTTTGCGGTTGTAAATTCTCAAAGAGATAATAAAACCCGACCTATAAACAGGTCGGGTTTTATTAATCGGTTAAACCGAGTAGATAATCAACGGAAACTTCAAAATATATCGCCATTTCAGCGAGAACCGCAAGAGGCGGCTCTCTTTGCGCTTTTTCATAATGTAAATAGGTTACACTGTTTAACTGCAAATCTTTTGCAAGCTGTTTTTGCGTTAAGCCTTTTTCTTCGCGTAATTCCCTTAATCTTTTTCCTAAAACAATTTCCATTTCTGTTCCTCTATCTACTTGACATATTACCATTTTGGTAGTATAATATAACCGAAATTACCAAAATGGTAGTTTAAAATTATTTTTGGAGGACTTTATGCAGAGAAAGCGGAGATTTTTTTCAGCAATATTGTTGGCTTATTTTGGAATTATGATTATTGGAACGGGGTGTGATTTTAATAAAGAAACTTCTTCATCAATGAGTGAAAGCGAGCAGAGCGTTAGTCAAAGCAGTTCAATCAAAGAAGAGGAAGTATCTTCAAGTTCTTTTGTAGATGGAACGGAAGAATTGACTATAGGGATGAATTATATAGTAAACGGCGATCGACAATCGTATTCCGCAATGTGGAACGGACCTTGTAATGAGAAAGAAATCAACATTCCGTCTATTTATAACGATTTACCTGTTACTTCAATAAGCGATAATGCTTTTTCTAATTGTAACGCAGTAGAGAATATCATAATTCCTGATAGCGTAATTAAAATTGGGGACAATGCTTTTTATAACTGTAGCAATTTATTATCTATTGAAATGCCTAATAGTGTAGTTACATTGGGTAATTCGACGTTTAGGGATTGCACTGCTTTAGAAGAAGTACATATTTCCGACAATCTAACGACCATTAAAGATTGGACGTTTTTCAATTGTTGCAATCTAAAAAGTGTGAATATTCCTAATAGTGTAACTTTAATTGGAGATTTGGCGTTCTATGGCTGCAATAGTTTAACAAGCATAAAGGTAGATGAAGATAATATAGCGTATAAATCCATCGATGGGAATTTGTACAAAAAAGACGGAAAGACACTGATACAATATGCAATTGGGCAAGCAACGAAAGAATTTATAATTCCGAGTGGCGTAGAGTTAATCGTGAGAGAAGCTTTTTCAGGTGCTATAAATTTAACAAAAGTCTTAATTTGGGATAATGTGACATCAATAGAAGACGAGGCTTTTGATTATTGTGAAAATTTAACAAGCGTTTCGATTGGGGAAAGAGTGGCTGTAATCGGTGAGTGGGTATTTTCCAATTGTAATAATTTAGCAAATATAACAGTGGATGAAAATAATGCAACTTATAAGTCTATAGACGGAAATGTATATAGCAAAGACACAAAAGTATTTATACAATATGCAGTCGGTAAAAAGGAAAGCATATTTACAGTTCCCGATGGGGTAACTTCGATAGGAAGTAATGCTTTTTGGGCATGCAATTTTTTAGCGAATATTAAATTGCCTGATAGTATAACCGAGATTCGGGAGTATGCTTTCTACGGTTGCAGTAGTTTAGCGAATATTACGTTTGAAGGCACGGTTAAAAGATGGAAGGAAATCGATAAAGGTAGTTATTGGAAACAGAATGCGCCTGTTAAAAAGGTGGTTTGCACCGATGGAACGGTGGCACTCTGACTAAATTAAAAACAAAGAGCTGAGGATTTTTCCTCGGCTCTTTTCACGCTTCGCTTGTTGACCGCTACGCGGTATAGCGCAAGCAAAGCTTGCTTTTATTGGGGCTAAACCGCCTAACGGCGGCGATTG
>JAFUMY010000041.1 GCA_017482415.1 Clostridia bacterium | reverse complement strand
TTCACGGGGGTAGTGCCCGTCATATCCTTAAAAAACTTACAAAAATACTGCCGTGAAAAGCCTGCAACCGCCGACATATCGTCAAGCGTAATATCGTTTGCAAAGTTTTCACGGAGGAATTTTAATACGGCTTTTAGCTTGACCACCTTTTTTTGGTCATGATCGGAGGAGGGGGGCAGGTGTGAGGTGAACAGCTTTTTTTCTTTGATTTCGCCAAGCAGCTCGTGAAAAAGCCCGATGACCTTAAACGGCGTTCCTACGCCGTTTTTTTCCGTTTCTTCAAAGATAAAATTCACCAACGTTTTTATGCGTTCGTCCGTTGGTAATTCGATTAAATAGCTCGAATGCGCCAAAAGATTCTCGATAAACTCGTCGCACTGTCGGTTATTCGTTTTTAAAAAACCAAGATTAAAAACCAAACACTCGTATAAACAATCCGAGGGGGTTGCGCCGTGTACCGTTTCGCTGTTGATAAAAGCGATATCGCCCGTTTTTAGCGTTTCTGCGCGATTGTCGAGCGTTAGAAAAAGCTCCCCCGACAGCACGCGAATTATCTCTAAATTCGAATGCCAGTGGAACGCCATTTCGTATTTCGGGTGCGAGGGGTTTACGCGGTATAATTCAAAGGGAAAATCCTCTCTGCCGTGCAGTTTTAATTCATTATAAATCATAGAAGCTCCGTCTGTGAAGAAAAAGCGAAAATAATTATACTTTTTATTATTATAGCACAAGTTTTTGAGAAAAATCAAGTATATAATTATATTGCATAAAAAATATTTGGGAGGAATGTAACTATGGCAGAATCCAGACTTATCGGGAGCTATCCCGTAATCGGTATCAGACCTACGATTGATGGCAGAAGAGGACCCTTGAAGGTAAGGGAGTCCTTGGAAGTACAGACTATGAATATGGCGAAGAATGCGGCGAAGCTCATTTCCGAGAACGTGCGCTATTCGAACGGCGAGCCCGTAAAGGTTATTATCGCGGATACGACGATTGGTCGTGTTGCGGAAGCAGCGGCTTGCGCGGACAAGTTCAAAAAGGAAGGCGTAGACATCACGCTCACCGTGACCCCTTGCTGGTGCTACGGCAGCGAAACGATGGATATGGACCCTATGACCATCAAGGCGGTTTGGGGCTTTAACGGTACGGAGCGTCCCGGCGCGGTATATCTTGCGGCGGTGCTTGCAGGGCATGCACAAAAGGGCTTGCCTGCGTTCGGTATTTACGGTCACGACGTACAGGATTTGGACGATACCTCAATCCCTCAAGACGTATCCGAAAAGATTTTGCGTTTTGCGCGCGCAGCGGTTGCGGTTGCGACGATGCGTGGAAAATCCTATCTCCAAATCGGTTCGATTTGTATGGGTATTGCAGGCTCGATTGTAAACGTAGAGCTCTTTGAAGAATACCTTGGTATGCGCGTGGAATCGGTGGACGAGGTAGAAATCATTCGTCGAATGACGGAGGGTATTTACGATGAAAAGGAATACCAGAAAGCACTGAAATGGGTTAAGACGAAATGCCGTCAGGACTTCGATAAGAACCCCGAAAGCCTGCAAAGAACGGTGGAAGAAAAGGTCAAGGATTGGGAATTCACCGCAAAGATGGCTTGTATCATCAAGGACCTTATGAACGGCAACAAGAACCTGCCCGTTGGCTGTGAAGAAGAAGCGGTTGGGCATAACGCAATCGCGGCGGGCTTCCAGGGTCAAAGACAGTGGACGGATTTCTATCCCAACTGCGACTTCCCCGAATCGATTTTGAATTCGACCTTCGACTGGAACGGCGCGAGAGAGCCCTATATCCTCGCTACCGAGAACGATACGCTCAACGGCGTTTGTATGCTGTTCATGAAGCTCTTAACGGGCAGAGCACAGATTTTCGCGGACGTTAGAACGTACTGGTCGGGCGACGCAATCAAGCGTGTTACGGGCTATGAAATCGACGGCAAGGCAAAGGAAGCGGACGGCTTTATCCACCTTATCAACTCGGGTGCGGCTTGCGTAGACGCTTGCGGTGAGGTGAAGGACGAAAACGGCAACGCTGTAATGAAGCAGTGGTGGGATATGAAGGAAGAGGATATCGAGGCGTGCATGAACGCTACGACTTGGCCGTATGCAGACCTCGGTTATTTCCGTGGCGGCGGTTATTCCTCGAGATTCGTTACCCGTGCGGAAATGCCCTGCACCATGATTCGTTTGAACATGGTCAAAGGCCTTGGCCCCGTTATGCAGATTGCAGAGGGCTGGACGGTGTCCATTCCCGATGAAGTAACGGACAAGCTTTGGAAGAGAACGGACTATACGTGGCCTTGCACCTGGTTCGCTCCGAGAGTGACGGGCAAGGGTGCGTTCAAGACCGCTTACGACGTTATGAACAACTGGGGCGCAAACCACGGCGCAATTTCCTACGGGCATATCGGTGCGGATTTGATTACGATGTGTTCGATGCTCCGTATCCCCGTTTGTATGCACAACGTAGACGAGAAGGATATTTACCGTCCTGCGGCTTGGAATGCGTTCGGTATGGACAAGGAAGGTCAGGACTACCGCGCTTGCCAGGCATACGGACCTATGTATAAGAATATTAAATAAGACTTTACTCGAAAAGTATAGAAAGGCTATGCAACATGCATAGCCTTTTATCGTGAAACCGTTGACAGTTCGTGGTGAAAATGCTATAATATTTTCGTGAGGTAAAAGCTATGAAATATATCGAATTGACAATCCATACCACCACGGAAGCGAGTGAAATCATCTCGGATATCATGTGGAATTACACCGATTATGGGGTAACGATTTGCGATCGCGCGGATATTATCGCGTTGCAGACGGCAAAGGAATCCACCTTTTGGGATTATATGGACGACGAATTGACGGAAAATAAACCCTCCGACGTGCTTGTTAAATGCTACGTGGCAGAGGATATCGCGGCGGAAACGCTGCCTGCAATTTTGCGTGACGTGCAGGATGCAAAAGAAAGAAGCGAGGGCTTCGTACCGTTTGGGACGCTTGAGGATACCAAGCGCACCGTGGACGGCGACGATTGGATTGACGTTTGGAAAAAGCATTTCCGTCCCATTCATTTGGGTAAGATTGTCGTTGTACCCGAATGGATTGATTACGTACCTGCTATGGGGGAACAGGTCGTTTTGCTCGATTCGAATATGGCGTTTGGCACAGGCGAACACGAGACGACTTCGATGTGTGTGGAGCTCATGCAAGAGTATATCACGCCTGCATCCGTGTGTATTGACGTTGGTTGCGGCAGCGGTATTTTGGGAATTTCCGCAATCAAGCTTGGCGCAGGGAAAGCCTATCTTACCGATATCGACCCGATAGCCGTAGAAAGCTCGCTCCATAACAGTCAGCTCAACGGCGTTGCGGAAAAGACGGTGGTCGCGCATTCAAATCTCCTTGAAAACACGGACGTGCAGGGGGATATTATGATAGCGAATATTACGGGCGAGGTTTTAAAAATGCTCGCTCCGTCCATTCCGAAAAATTT
>JAFUMY010000006.1 GCA_017482415.1 Clostridia bacterium | reverse complement strand
TCCTTCGTCGCTTTATCTGTACCTACCCTTGCTCGCTCCTCGCGCGAACTCGTGCGTATTCACAATTCCCGCTTACTGGTCTTCTGCGCAAAAAAAGGACGCCCACGGCGTCCTTTGGCGCAGAAGACGAGATTCGAACTCGTGCTACGGTTTCCCATACTACTCCCTTAGCAGGGGAGCCCCTTGAGCCTCTTGGGTACTTCTGCATGGCTCAATAATGTTTTGCTTATTCAAAAAAGCTTTATAACTATATCACATTTTTTTGGTCTTGTCAAAGATTTTTAGCGTAAAAAAGAAAAATTCTTTGGAAAATTTCTTGAGAGCTCATTTCAAACGCTTGACCTACTCTTTTTCAAAGCTTATAATAAATACCGTAATAAATATTTTAGCGAGGTGTTATCCTATGAACGTTATTATAACTGAAAATTACGACGAAATGAGCAAAAAAGCAGCGGAAATCATGATTTCCATCGTTAAAAATAACCCGAACGCGGTTTTAGGCTTGGCAACCGGTTCCAGCCCTATCGGCATGTATCAGTACATGGCAAAGGATTGCAAGGAAAACGGTACTTCCTACAAAAACGTCTCCACCGTCAATCTCGACGAGTACGTAGGCTTGACCGCCGACCATGACCAAAGCTATGCTTATTTCATGCGCACTAACCTCTTTGACCATATCGATATCAATCAGAAAAATACCAACTTGCCCTGCGGCAGTGCTCCCGACGCAAAAAAAGAATGCGATCGTTATAACGCGCTCCTTGAAACCATGAAACAGGACGTACAGGTACTCGGTCTCGGTTCGAACGGACACATCGGCTTCAACGAACCCGGCACCCCGCTCGAATCGGTTACCCACCTTGTCGACCTCACCGAAAATACGATTAAAGACAACTCTCGACTTTTCAATTCGATTGACGAAGTTCCTCGTCAGGCACTTTCCATGGGCATTAAGAATATTATGCAGGCAAAATCCATCTTGATGGTCGTTTCCGGTAAAAACAAGGCAGCTGCTGTAAAAGGCATGGTACAGGGTAAAGTTACCCCCGAGCTCCCTGCTTCCGTATTGCAGCTCCACCCCTTCGTAACCATCATCTGCGACAAGGACGCGGCAAGTCTTCTTTGATATTAAATTTCTGATAAAATCTATCGATTTTTTGAATTTATTTTCTTACACTATATATAGCAAAATAAATTTTACTTTTCGCGGCGAGTTTTTCGCCGCGATTTTTTCTTCCAAAAAAACAAAAAATTATATATAATAGTGTAAAAGAGCAAAAAAACATCGGTTTTCCGCAAAAAAACGGTTGATTTTTCCCCTCTTTTGTGATAAAATTAGACTACCCCTATATTATTTTATAATATACGCGCGGTATGAATGTGGAAAAATTTTTATCATAGATAGTAAATCAGATATTTAATCGGAATTACTTTCATAGGAGGTAATCAAAAAATGAACAAATTTAAGAAATTGGCAACCCTTTGCATGGCACTTGTTTTCAGCTTAGGTTTAACGGCATTCGCGGCTTGCGGTACGGACACTTCCTCGAATAAGGAATCCTCTTCCGCTGTTTCGAGCAGCTCTGTTTCGAGTGAGAAAGAAAGTGCTTCTTCGGAAAGCGCATCTGAAAGCTCCTCGGCGAATTCTTCCGTTGATTCTTCGTCCAGTGAGGACGTACAGCCTGTAGACGGCGCATACGTTTTCGTCGTAAAACACGCAGACGGCAGCCCTGCTGTTGGCGTTGGCGTTCAGCTTTGCACCGCCACCCAATGCATCGAGCATTTCCCGAAAACAAACGCTGCTGGAGTTTCCGTTTTTAAGGTTTCCGAACAGCAATTAGAGGGCGCTCCCGCAACCGCACAAGCTTATACAATTCACATCGTAGAATTAGACGAATATGGCTATCCTGCATATAACGATGATTATACAGAAATGCTTGAATACGAAATCGATGGTGTGAATACCACCCCCACTGAATATGGCGTAGTATACATTACGCTTAAATAATCTTGTAAATCTTTTGGAGGACATCCCCCATGAAAATTTTTAAAAAAATCGCCGTATATACGACGGCTTTGCTTCTTAGCCTTGGGCTGGGAATCACGGCTGCGGCGTGCGGTGAAAACAAAGACTCCTCGTCCGAATCGAATATAAGCCAGTCGGACAGCCTTGTTTCCTCGTCCGAAAGCGCACAGAGCAGCGACGCTACTTCCAGCTCTTCGGCGAGCGAAAACGTTTCTTCGAGTGCTTCGAGTTCCTCTTCCGAGGATAGTGCTTCTTCCAACGAGAGCAGCTCCTCTTCCGAGGATAGCAGCAGCTCTACGGAAAGCGCAAATTTCGTATACCGCGTCGAAGTAAAAACGATAGGCGGCTTCGGCTTGTCGGGCGTGACTGTAAAGCTCATGAACGGCGATGAAATCGTATCGTCTAAGCGTACCTTATCTTCGGGTTATGCGACCTTCCGTGCAAGTGACATTCTGGAACTTGGCGAATATACGATTCAGCTTGAAAATCTTCCCGCAGGCTACGCTATGGTAGATGCCGATGCGACCTATCAAACCTTACCTGTTAAAGGCTTCGAAGCGTCCATTCTGTTTGAACCCACGGGCGTTATTATGGACGTAAATCCGATTGGCGTTACCTATCCCATCGGCTCTGTTATGTATGATTTCAGCGTAACAGCGTCCGACGGCACGGTATACACCCTTTCCGAACTGTTACAGGAAAAGGAAATGGTCATGCTCAACTTCTGGGCAACCTGGTGTTCGCCTTGTAAACAAGAATTCCCCGCGATGAACAATGCATACATCGCTTACAAAGACAAAATCGAAATCCTTGCAGTCAGCACGACGGACAACCGTAACGCGGTTGCAGGCTATAAGTCCTCGAGCGGTATTACCTTCCCGATGGCAAGTCTCTCGGATTGCTCTATCGACCTTACGCAAGCTTTTGGGGTTTCGAGTATCCCTCACACGGTTATGATTGACCGTTACGGCGTGGTAACCTTTGCGCACGTAGGCAGCATGACCGAAATGCAAGACTTTACCAAACGTTTCGATCTGTTCGTAGGCGATGATTACGTACCTACCGTTATCGTTGGCGACGGTGAAGACGTTGTACGACCTGGCGGCGATGAAGAAGACAACCGCGTGAAACCGAACGTGGAAGCACCTGCTTTCAGCGACGTTGCAAACGTTTTGAATAACAGCGACAACTTCAATTATCGTTGGCAGCCCGAAGATCCTGCACAGCACGATGAATATTCGTGGCCTTGGGTACTCTCGGCAGACAAACAGGCACTGGAAACGCCTATTAAAAATATCCACGGCGCGTACGTACAGCTTTACGTTGATTTCCATGCGAACGCAGGCGATACGCTTAGCTTTGATTATTACGTTAGCTCCGAATCGACGGATATCCTCTATATCCTTGTAGACGGCGTTATCGTTCAACAGCTTTCGGGCGCGGAAATCACCCCGACTTGGAAGACCTGCAACGCATACGTATTCTTACCCCATGAAACGGGTGACCACGAGCTGGTATTCCTGTACCTTAAAGACGGCGACACCTCCGCGGGCGAAGATATCGCAAAAATCCGCAATTTGACCGTAGAGCATAAGGACGACGTAGACGCGCTTGTATTCCACTATGCTGCAAGCGAATTGAATACGGACGAGAATGCAAAAACGCAGTTCAAGTACTATATCACGCCCGTATATAATGAGGAAGACGGTTACTATCACGTGAACAGCGCGGACGGGCCTTTGCTCTTTGCGAACATCATGAACGTTTCCCCTTGGAGCGATACGAGCGTTTGGCTTTTGGCTTATTACGACTACGTCATTTCGGATGGTTATAACTTCCACACCGACATTGAAGCGTATGCATGGGAAGCAAATAATAACATGGTCAACTTCGGTTACACCCCCGTTACCCAAGAGCTTAGAACCTTGCTCGAATACGTAGCGGCAAGTGAATCGGTAAAAGCGTCCGGTTATAAGAACTGGCAGGGTGAATACCACGAAAACGAATGGCTTGAAATGTGCGTATATTATCAGCATTACGGCAACGCTGAACCCTTCGCTGACCCGATGGAAACGATTACCTTCCACGCAGCAAAACAGGTTTACGAAGGTGAAAACGAAGCCACCGTGCTCTTTGCGATGACTCCTCGCGGCTTCAAGCATAAATTCATTCCCGAAACCTCGGGTGTATACCATATCTACTCCGTAGGCGATACCGATACGTTTGCATTCTTTGCAACCGACAACCAACAGGTTATCGGCAGCTACGACGATCTTGTATGGGCAACCAAGGAAACCGCAGACGGTAAAATAGAAGCGGATAAAAACTTCAGCTTCTACGCATATATGGAAGCAGGTAAGACCTATTACATTTTACTTACTACCTTCTTGGATCAGCCTGCAACGTATACCTATTGCATCGATTATATAGATGAAACGTATACCTTCCTTGACAACTGTGCGGTAGGCCCTTACAGCTACAATGAAATCACCGGCGAATTGTTTATCCCCGGCGCAATCGATTACGTATATGCAGATCCTACGCAGGAATACGTTTACAATAGCCCCGACGGCGATTTGGACGGTGACGGCACGAACGACGTACCTGTTAGCGGTACAGCACTCGGCGACGGCTATTACCACTACCTCAATGCAGACGGTACGCTTGGCTCGGTGCTCTACCTCGACACGAACAGACCTACTGCATATTTCACTTCCATTAGCTTGTTTGATATCTGTAGGGACGCTCAAAATTATGAACCCGTAAAACGCGCCCTGTATATCAACGGACATGATTATACCAACGAAGTTCAACTCCTTTGCGCAAAATCAATCCGTGATAACAAGAATGATAAAAAAGGCATGATTGCAGTCGATAAAGAAATTTTTGCACTCTTGCAAACGATTACCCGTTCGGAAAAATATGACGGCGTAGAGGAAACGGAAGGCAACGTAAAATCATGGCTTCTCTTCTGCTATTACAGCAAACTTCTCAACGCAACCACTATCCTGTAAATTTACACGCTAACAACAACTAAAATCATAAACAAATTTGGAGGTCATCTATATGACAAAATTTAAGAAGCTTGCATTGCTTTGCACTGCTTTGCTTACCTCCCTTTCCCTCGGCATCTTCGCCTCCTGCGGAAAAACAGGAACGGAAAGCGGTTCGGAAAGTAGTTCCCTTAGCAATAGCGCCTCTTCGGTTGAAGAAATCTCTTCTTCCATTGAAGAAAGCAGTTCCTCTGAAGAAAGCAACTCTTCCGAAAGCAATAGTTCCTCTGAAGAAAGCACTTCTTCCGACAGCAACAGCTCTTCTGAAGAAAGCAACTCTTCCGAAAGCAACAGCTCTTCTGAAGAAAGCAACTCTTCCGAGAGCAATAGCTCTTCTGAAGAAAGCACTTCTTCCGAAAGCAATAGTTCCTCTGACGACGGAAGTTGTTTGCACGTTTGGAGTGAATGGGAGCTCGTAACTGAGCCTCTTTGCGAAGAAGACGGTGTAAAGAAACGTCATTGCTTACACGATGAATCGCACGTAGATTACGGCACGATTACTATGCGCGGACACGATTACGGCGATGAAGCGGCTTGTAAGAGATGCGGAATTGCGC
>JAFUMY010000040.1 GCA_017482415.1 Clostridia bacterium | reverse complement strand
CGGTATGGAGCTTTTAGGGAAAGCAGAAACGGAGAATGCTTATTGTATAAAAATTCGTTGCGGCGGCGGTACGTATATTCGTTCACTTGCTCGTGATATTGCGGCGGAGCTTGGTACAAAAGCGGTTATGAGCTCGCTGCGTCGTACCCAAAGCGGCGTATTCACGTTGGAAAAATCGATTCCGTTTTCCGTGTTGGAGCAAGACCCCACCTTGGAGGAGCTTGAAAAATATTTAATTCCCACCGAAAGCGTATTGCCGTTTGCACGGCTTGAATTGACGGAAAAGGAAACGGAGAAAATTCTCCACGGTCAGTTTGTGGCAACGGCTCAAACGGACGGATTATATAAGCTGTATCAAGGCGAGTTGTTTTATGGGCTTGCGGAAGTAAAAGACGGCAAGGCGAAAGCAAAGACGAAATTATGTTAAAGACGGTTTGGTTGACGGACAATAAAAATACCGACAAGGGCACGGCAATGCTGCTTGGCGGTTTTGACGGCTTGCACGTAGGGCATCGCCGTCTTTTGTCATGCGCCAAGAAGTCTGGACTTTCCGTAGGGCTGATGACGATTGTCGGCTGTAAAAACGGAGAGAGTTTATTTACGTTTGAAGAGCGGGAACGAATTTTTCGGGATTCGGGCGTGGATTTTGTATTCGAACTACCGTTTGAGGAAATTAAAGACCTTTCTCCGAAAGCATTTTTACAGCTCTTGGAAAGAGAGTTTTCACCAAAACTATATATCTGCGGTGAAGATTTTCGCTTTGGTGCAAAGGCGGAAGGGACCCCTAAAATGATTCAAGAGGATACCCATGTCCGCGTTGAAATTCTTCCGCTTGTGGAATATAACGGCGAAAAGGTGAGCTCGACTACGGTGAAGAAGCTGTTGACGGACGGTAACGTGGCGGCTGCGGCAACCCTTTTAGGGGAAAGGTATTTTCTAATCGGTGAAGTCGTGAAAGACCGTCAAGTGGGTAGAACGCTCGGATTTCCGACGGCGAATATTTTATATCCAAGCGGAAAATACCCCTTAAAAATCGGGGTGTATGAAACGAGAGTTTGCTTGGACGGTAAGACGTATAAGGGGATTACAAATTTTGGTGCTCGCCCCACTTTTGAGGACGAAACGGTGGTGACGGAAACCTATTTGGACGGTTTTTCAGGGGAACTTTACGGAAAGAGTTTGAAGGTGGAGTTCGTGCGCTTTTTGCGTGATATAGAGCGTTTTGAAAGCGTAGATAAATTAAGGGAACAATTAACGAAAGATATAAGGCAGGTACGAGGCGAATGATTAAATTCGGGCCAAGCGGCAACTGTGAAAGCTTCTATGCGGAGGGCTATTCGCATACGGAAGAAGCGGCGGCGTTTGTAAAGAAACGCGGCTTAGATTGTTTTGAATATTCCTTTGGAAGAGGAGTTCGAATGTCCGAGGAGAAGGCGATTTCGATAGGTGAAGCCTTCCAAAAAGAGGACGTGGAAATTTCGGCGCACGCGCCCTATTTCATCAATTTTGCGAATCCTGACGACGAGATGGCGGCGAAATCCTACGGCTATGTTTTAGATACGGCAAACGCACTGAAACGCATGGGCGGGAAACGTGTGGTATTCCACCCTGCGGCACAGGGAAAGGCGAGCCGCGAGGAAGCGGTTGCGCTGACGGAAGAACGCTTGAAAATTTTAAGGGATTATATTTACTTAAACAGCATGGAGGATATGATTTTCTGTCCCGAGACCATGGGCAAGCTTGCGCAGATTGGTACGGTCGAGGAAGTCGTGCGTTTTTGTAAGGTCGATCCCGTCTACACGCCTTGCGTGGATTTTGGGCATATCAATGCAAGAGAGCAGGGCTCGCTGAAAACAGTAAACGATTACAAGGCGCGTTTGGAGTATATGATTGCGGAGCTGGGTTTCGAGCGTATGAAGCATTTTCACGTGCATTTTTCCAAAATCATGTATTCGGTGAAAGGTGAAATCAAGCATTTGACGTTCGAGGACGAGGTTTACGGGCCTGACTTCGAGCCGCTTGCAATCGCGTTAAAGGATTTGAAATTAGAGCCGTATATCGTCAGTGAATCGGCGGGGAAACAGGCGGAAGAAGCCTTATGCATGAAAAAAATATACTTCGGCGTATAAAATCGTAAGGATTTATCGTTGGATACTTGACGAATCGCTTTTTTTCTGTTAAAATAGATACAAGAGGCGTATTATGGTAAAAACGAACGGTAAAAAACTGTTAGAATTATCCGATTGCGAGGCGGTGTATACCTCGTGTTTATATCAATTGCGTTATCTTACGGGTATAGAACCTGAAAACGGGTTGGCGATTGTAGATAAGGACGGAACAACGCTCTATACCGATATGCGGTATATGGAAGCGGCGGAAAAGCTCCTTAAAGGCACGGACGTAACGCCCATGCTGTATAAGCAGGAGGACGTTTTGAAACGCTTAACGGCGTATAACCGTGTGGGGATTTCCTTTGAACAGACCACGCATAGCGAGTATTTGGCTTTGGAAAAGGCAGGGATAAAGCTCGTTGACGTGGACAAAGCCTTCGAGCAAGCGATGATTGTGAAAAACGAATGGGAACTTTCGTGCATCCAACGCGCATGCGAAATTGCGGAGGATGCGTTCAGCTTATTGCTGCCCGAAATCAAAGAGGGCATGACGGAGTCGGAAATAGCGGCTCTGCTTGAATACAAAATGCGTATGCTCGGCGCGCAGGGCTTGGCGTTTGAAACGATTGTTGCGTTCGGCGCGCATGCGGCTGTGCCTCATCACGAAACGGGCTTGACGAAGCTTTGCTTTGGGGATGAAATTTTAATCGATTTCGGTTGCCGCATCAACGGCTATTGCTCGGATATCACGCGCACCTTCTTGTTTGGCGACGACGGTAAACACGAGGAATTCAAAAAAGCCTATCAGGCGGTTTTGACGGCGCATAATTTAGTAAAAGAACAGCTTCGTTCGGGAATGAACGGAAAAGAGGGCGATGGGATTGCCAGAGAGTATTTAAAATCCCAAGGCTACGGCGAACTATTTACCCATTCTTTAGGGCACGGTATCGGTTTGAACGTACACGAATCGCCTTTCGTAACGCCTACGGCGCGGGGCGAAAGCTGTATTCTTACGGACGGCATGGTTTTCTCGGACGAGCCGGGGGTATATAAGGCAGGCGAATACGGAATCCGTATCGAGGACACCGTAACGCTGAAAGACGGAAAAGTAAAGAGTTTCATGGGCAGAACCCAACGCGAACTCTTGATTTTATAAAAAAGAAAAATTTATTTGTAATACAAGGAGAAAAATTGTATGGCACAGATTTTGGCAGGCGATATTCGTAAAGGCGTAACTTTCGAGTACAAGAGCGGCGTTTACACCGTAACGGACTTCCAGCACGTAAAACCCGGTAAGGGTGCAGCGTTCGTAAGAGCGACCCTTAAAAACGTTGTTACGGGTCAGGTTTTGTCGAACGAAACCTTCAACCCCACCGCAAAGCTTGAAACGGCGCAGGTAGAAACGAAGAAAATGACGTATTCCTACTATGACGGCGAATTCTACGTATTCATGGACGAAGAATACAACCAGGAAATGCTTTCCTACGATCAGGTAGAAGAAGCCCTCAAATATATCAAGGAAAACGACACCGTTACCGTAAAATTCCTTTACGGCAAAGCGTTCTCCGTTGAACCCGAAAACTTCGTTGAACTCAAAGTCATCGAAGCGGAACCTGGCGTAAAGGGCAACACGGCTACCAACGTTATGAAAAACGCAAAGGTAGAAACGGGCGCAACGATTCAGGTGCCTATGTTCGTAGAAGAAGGCGAAACCATTCGTATCGATACGAGAACGGGCGAATACATGAGCCGCGTTTAATTAACGTTTTCTCTATAATTTGTTAATCATTCGAGATGCAGGATAGCAATATCCTGCATTTCGTCGTGAAAGAAAGGAGTGTAAAAAATGAAAGCAGTCGTGCAGAGAGTAAAACACACTTCGCTGTCCGTAGAGGGTAAATTGATTTCGGAGATTCCGTTTGGCTTGACCGTATTTCTTGGTGTAAAGACGGGTGATACGGAAAAAGACGGCGCATATCTTGCGAAAAAAATCGCAGGGCTGCGTATTTTTGAGGACGAAAACGGTAAGATGAATCTTTCCGTTAAAGACGTTGGCGGCGAGGTCTTGCTCGTTTCGCAGTTTACTTTATACGGCGACGCTTCGCACGGCAACCGCCCCAGCTTTACGCTTGCCGCGCGCCCTGAAATTGCCGAGCCCTTGTACGAGTATACGCTCAAGGAATTGTGCAGCTACGGAATCACGGTCAAAAAAGGGGTGTTTGGTGCGGATATGCAAATCGAGCAGCGCAATGACGGCCCTGTTACCATTCTTTTAGAAAGTTAATTTGAAACGAGCTTCGAAAAAATGAGGCTCGTTTTTTTGTGTGAATTTTTATTTAACTATTGCTTTCTGTTTTTGAATGTGTTATAATGTTTTTAATAATTGTTAAGAGAATAAATTCTCTTAAAAGCGAGGAACACGATGAAGAAAATTTTAGTTGTACTCATGTCGGTTTTTGTTTCGGCTTGCCTCTTGGGCGCATGCGGAAAAGACAAAAAGAATTCTTCGATTGATTCGGCGTCTGAAAGTTCGGTATCGTCGGTTTTATCTGGGAGTGAAGCTTCCAACGCGGCTTCCTCATCTAACGAGGAATCAAGCTCTTCTCAAAGCTTCGTCGAAAGCTCGTCTATGAGCTCGGCGGATAGCTCTGTTGAAAGTTCGTCTATGAGCTCGGTTAATAGCTCGTCTGATAGTTCGGTGGATAGTTCGCCCGACAGTTCGGTTAATAGCTCGTCTGATAGTTCTGAGGACAGCTCGTCCGACAGCTCGGTAGACAGTTCTGAGGATAGCTCGTCCGACAGCTCTGAGGACAGTTCTGAGGATAGTTCGTCCGACAGCTCTGAGGACAGTTCTGAGGATAGTTCGTCCGACAGTTCGGTAGACAGTTCTGAGGACAGCTCGTCCGACAGCTCGGTAGACAGTTCTGAGGATAGCTCGTCCGACAGCTCGGTAGACAGTTCGTCGGAAACGGTTTACATATACACCGATTTTACAGCAGAAGAAAAAGCGCAGATGGTCGAATACATAGGCGAAGTGATTCCGTTTGTCGCAAATAACGAATACTACGTTGATTTTTACGCGGACGAGGAATATGATGAACAAGGCTTGAATTTTTATACTTTCGGTAATACGGAAGAAGAGTTTGAGGTATATCTTGGACAATATTCCGAATATGTGTTTGTCGAATCCTACGAGGATTATTTTGGAGATACGTGTTACGTATATGAAAAGGGAAATATTACGGTAGAACTTTCGTATTATTACTATTATGATGAGGAGTATAACGAAGACGTGTACGTAATCGACGTTTACGCATACGTTCCGTATACGGGCACTATTCCCGATGAAGGAGAAGGTGATGACATAGGCGGCGGAGAAGAGGAATATCGCTACACTGATTTTAAGGATACGGAAAAGAACTTGATGCTTACGTATATAGGCATAGAGCTTCCCTTTGTGCCGAATAATAACTATACGTTTGATGCGTATTATTATGAGGAACAGCATCAAAACGTAGCTTCTTTCCTTGTATTTGATGCGACGGAGGAAACGTTTAACGCATATATTGAAGCGTATGCCGATTATCAGTGTATCGTATCGCCCGAAGAGGGAGAAGAACAGCCGTATTACATATATAACAAGAATGATGTGACTGTGGTAGTTTCCTATTCATCGGGGCTGATTAGTGTGGCGGCGAGTAAACCGAGCAATGCTCCTGGCGAAGAGGGGTATTTATTCACTGATTTTACCGACGAGGATAAGGCATTGATGGAAGAAATAATCGGTGACGTGATTCCGTTTATTCCGAATAATCATTATATGATATTAGGGCCGGAAGATTTTGGGTACAATGCTATCGGCTTTTCGACGAGAGGGAATACAGAGGAAGAAATTAACGCTTATATTGAGCAATGTGCTACGTTATATACCTTTATGGAATCAGAAGGTGTAGAAGGATACGTAAGCGATACGTTTATCCTGACGATTGCTTATAATGCAGAAGATACCCTTCTGACCGTTGTAGCAATGCCTTTGGGTGGCGGTAGCGGTGAGGGCGAGTACGTGACCTTACTTCCGAATGACGGCAGGGGATTGCCCTCGTCCGAAAGCGGTATATACGAAGTGGATTTCACGAAAGCGGAATACGTAAAGGACGTACACGACCAAGGCTATTATCTTGACGGCTGTCCGACGGTTTCGGGGTCTGAAAAGCTGAATATTTTGGTAATTCCCGTCGAGTTTAAGGACGCTACTGCGGAAAGCAAAGGCTATGATATTGAAAAGATTGAAAGGGCTTTCAATGGCGGCGAGGGGGATACCGATTATTATTCCGTGCGCGAGTATAACTATATTTCCAGTTACGGTCAGTTGGATTTAAATTTCGTTGTCTTGGATTCTTGGTTCCGTCCTCAGCAGTCGAGTTCCTATTATGCGGAATTTACAACGGTGGTGCAGGATACAGAGCTTGCAATCGGCGATCAAGTAATCATGAACGAGGCACTTCAATATCTTGCTCCGATTATGGACCTTGCGCAGTTTGATTCAGACGGCAACGGCACCATTGACGGCATCGTTATGATTAATACCTTAGAAATCGACGGTGAAACGGATTTCCAGTGGGCGTATAGATACTGGAACTATTACTGGGATAACGAGGGGAATCCCTACGAATACGACGGTGTTTACTCCAACGATTATTTGTGGGCACCGTATCAGTTTTTACATGAAGACCGTAGCACCGGCGAATATGATTCTTCCTTGACGAATACCTATACCTTCATTCACGAGTTTGGACATCTGCTTGGCGCGGACGATTACTATGATACTGCGTATATCGAACACCCTATGGGCGGCTATGATATTATGGATGCGATGATGGCAGACCACAATCCGTTTACCAAATTTAACTACGGTTGGTTGACGAATTCGAGATTGATTGTTGCGGAAGAAAGCGTTACAATTAGTTTGGAAGCCTTTTCGAAAAACGGCGATACGATTATTATTGCCAATAACTGGGCGGAGGAGCTTGGTGCTTACCAAGAATATTACGTCTTAATGTACTACACGAACGAGGGCTTGAATGCAGGCGAATACGGTCTTTTTGAGGAAGAAGGTATCCTTGTGTACCACGTCAACGCAACGTTGTATGTCGATGAATCGTATGGAGACCCGCTTTACGATATTTATAATTCGAACACGAATTATTTGGACCCGAACGGTTACGGCACGTTGGATAATTTAATTGAGTTTGTCACAACCGAATCAGGGGAATACGTATACGGCGTGGGGGATTCCCTTTCCGCGAGCACGAAGAACGACTTGAACGAGGCGATTGCATACACCTTCACGGTGGACAGCATAACGTCGGATTCGGCTACGCTTACCTTTACGAAGAACGCATAATTCTATGAAAAAATTATT
>JAFUMY010000039.1 GCA_017482415.1 Clostridia bacterium | reverse complement strand
TAAGGGCTTGACCGCCTTACGGCGGCGATTGCCATCGAGGCGTAAGGGTTTCACCCCTACACCCCACGAGAAACTGAGTTTCTCGACTTCCAATCGTGATGAAGCGGAAGGTTTTAGTTTTTGAAACTGTGGATAGGCGCAGGGATATTTCCGCCACGGTTAATGAGGCGGGACGAGTCGGTGTTGTGCACGGGCATAATCGGGGCTCTGCCAAGCAAGCCGCCGAAGCTGACTTGCTCGCCGACCGTTTTACCGGGCGCAGGGATAATGCGCACCGCCGTCGTTTTGTTGTTTATCATACCAATCGCCGCTTCGTCTGCTATCATTGCAGAAATCGTCGTGGCAGGCGTGTCGCCGGGAATGGCAATCATATCTAAGCCTACACTGCAAACACAGGTCATCGCTTCTAACTTGTCCAAGGTAATCGCGCCCTTTTCCGCTGCACGAATCATGCCGATGTCCTCGGATACGGGTATGAACGCGCCCGAAAGTCCACCGACTCTCGAACTCGCCATTACACCGCCCTTTTTCACGGCGTCGTTCAGCATCGCAAGCGCTGCCGTCGTGCCGTGACCGCCTACGCATTCAATGCCAAGCTCTTCTAAAATCTGCGCCACTGAATCGCCCATAGCAGGCGTGGGAGCAAGCGAAAGGTCCACGATACCGAACTGCGCGTTTAAACGCTTAGCCGCTTCCTTGGCTACAAGCTGACCTGCACGCGTGATTTTGAACGCCGTGCGCTTAATCATCTCCGCCGCTTCCGTTAAGTCAGCATCGGGGATTTGCTCCAACGCGTGCTTAACAACACCCGGGCCCGAAACGCCGACGTTGACTACCGTATCCGCTTCGCCCACACCGTGGAATGCACCCGCCATGAACGGATTGTCCTCTACTGCGTTACAGAACGCAACGAGCTTCGCCGCACCGATACCGTCTTGGTCTTTGGTTAAATATGCCGCTTCTTTGAATACCTCGCCGAGCATCTTGACCGCTTCCATGTTAATGCCCGATTTCGTCGAGCCGACGTTGACCGACGCGCAAAGACGCTTCGTCGTCGCTAAAACCTCGGGGATTGTGCGAATAAAAATTCGCTCGTATTCCGCCGTCGCCTTATGCACGAGCGCGGAATAACCGCCTAAAAAGTCAATCCCAAGCGTTGCCGCCGCATCGTCGAGTGCTTTACCGACCAAAGGTGCTTTTTCGGGGAATGCCGCCGTAATCAAGCTCACAGGGGTTACTGAAACGCGCTTATTGACGATGGGAATACCGTACTCGCCCGAAAGATCGCTTGCCGTCTTGACAATTTTTTCCGCTTTCGTACAGACGAGGTCGTAAACCTTTCTTGCCGTTTCTTCCGCAGTGTCGCGGATACAGCTAAGCAAGGATATCCCCATCGTGATCGTGCGGATATCCAAATGCTCCTTTTCCACCATTGCAATGGTTTCCAAAACGTCGTTATTACTAAACATATCCTCTCTCCCGAATTATACGTTGTGCATGGCGTTGAACACGTCCTCGTGCTGCATGTAAATCGCCATACCTATCTGTTTGCCCATTTCCGAGCATTCCTTTGCCAAAACGGCAAGCTCGGTCTTGGATTCCGAAAGGTCCACAATCATGATCATGGCAAAATACTCGCCCATAATCGTCTGGGAAATGTCCTCTATATTCGCGCCTTTTTCCGAAAGGAAGGCACTTACCTTTGCAATGATGCCCTTTCTGTCTTTGCCCGTTACGGTTACAACTGCTCTCATGTTCACTTCTCCTTTTATTCTATTCTCTTAATACACCAAATTACGCTTCAACACTCTCCGTGTCCTCAGCACCTTCGGGAAGATAATTTTCTTCCCCGTCTTCTTCATATTCCTCTTCGTCAATCTCTTCAAATTCAAGCGCCTGTTTTTGCAGAATCTCGTATTGAATGATGAAATTACTCTGGACGATATACTGCACGTAATCGCCGCTTTCAAAGGGCGGATAGGGAAGCTCTACGTCCCAGTATGCCTCACGGTCCATCCACTCGCTCTTTTTCTTGTTCCAAGTTTCGAATACGCAGCCCACAACGTCAATATTATCCTTTTGCAGGCTTTTTTGCTGGAAGGAATAGAAATAATTCCGTTCCACGCCCTTTAAGCCTATGGAAACGTAGGTGAGCATTTTATAGTAGCGACGTATACGGCTGCCCTTGATTCCCAAATACGGAAAACAGAACACCACGTACAGCACTGAGCCTACGTACACGCAAAGCTTGGGCAGCCACAGCATGGGATCGTTATAAGGCAAGGAAACGTGATAGATAAACCATGCGATACAAAACGCCGCATAACACGCCGTCACCGCCCAAAATACGTTGAAAATTCTTTTCTTTTGCTTGTAGATTGACAAATAATACTCGTCGTTATAAACGGTAGTCATAGCTACTCCTTACGCTTATTTATTATAAATGAAAAGTACGCCGAGCGTGCCTTTACCGCAATGGCTGGTAATGATTGAGCCTGCTACCGTTTCAATCACTTCATCGAAATCGAACAGCTCTTTTACCTTTTCCTTGGCTGCATTGACAACGTCGGGCTCCGCACTCGAATGGGTTACGAAGCAACGTCCCTTATCATAGTTGGGGTACTGTTCGTTCACGTCCTCTACGTACTGCTTGATAAGGAAGGACATTTTACCGCGATATTTTTTACCGGGAACAAGCTTGCCGTCTTCCATGTAAATCAAAGGATGAATCTTCAAGATATTCGCGCCGAACATTTCCATCTTCGAGCAGCGTCCACCCTTATACAAATAATCGAGTCTGTCGGGTACAAACGAGGTGTTTACACGTTCTCTAAGCGCAAGAATCGTTTCCTCAATCTCGTCCATAGATTTCCCCTCGTCACGCATATCCGCCGCCTTTAAAACGAGCAGACCTTGTCCAGAGGAAAGCGCCATACTGTCGATTACGCGAACCTTGCCGCCAAACGATTCCGCCGCCATTTTCGCGAAGTTGTGCGAGCCCGAGCTCTTTGCGGAAATGTTGAAGTGCAGGACTTCGTCACCAAACGTAAGCTGTTCTTTAAAGAATTCCTCATAATCCCCGATACTGGGTGCGCTGGTTTTCGGCAGCTCTTTCGTTTCTGCGACGTATTGGAAAATATCCGCAGGGGTAATATCCACGCCGTCATGATACGCCTTGTCGCCAAGGTTGACCTG
>JAFUMY010000038.1 GCA_017482415.1 Clostridia bacterium | reverse complement strand
CGGATTGCGATATTCGCATTATAGCGCTGCTTTGCGCCCGCCGCAATTTGCCAAGACGCAGGGAGCAAACGAAGTCGTTCTACCCCTTTCAAATTCGGGCAGTCCGAGCGATGCACGACCACCCCTCTGCCTCGGGAAGTATAACCCACGATGTTATCCCCAGGTACGGGCGAGCAACAGCCTGCAAAACGGACGAGCATACCGCCTTGACCGTTGATAAGCACGCCGCCGGGGTTACCTTTGCCACTGCCTGCGTGGATCTCGAACGCAATCGGCTTTTCTTTACGGTAAAAGTCGATGAGTTTGAAAAGGATCTGGTTGACGGAAATAGAGCCGTAACCCACTGCCGCGAACATTTCCTCTTGTTCACCGAAAGAGAATCTTTCCGCCAAACGCTTGAAGCTTTCTTCCGTAAGAAGGGTGGAGAGGGTATACCCCTTTTTCTTCGCTTCTTCGTCCAATTTTAATTGGCCGATACGGATATTTTCTTCCTTTAACTCATTTTTATAGAATTGTCTTATCTTCGCCTTTGCGCTGGACGATTTGATGAATTTTAACCAGTCGCGCGAAGGACCTTTGGAGTTGGGCGAGGTGATGATCTCGACCACGTCCCCCACCTCTAACGTGGTCGTCAAAGGTACGATTTTAGAATTGACGCGCGCGCCCGTACAACGGTTGCCAACCTCCGAGTGGATCGCATAGGCGAAGTCGACGGGGGTTGCCCCGGGGGGCAGGGAAATGACCTTGCCGCGCGGAGTGAATACGAGCAGCTCGTGGCTGTAAAGCTCGGTTTTTAAAGCGTCTACGAACTCCTTGGAGTCCTTCAAATCCCCTTGCCATTCCATAACCTCGCGAAGCCACGTCAAACGGTTTTCAAAGTTATTATCCGCTTGGTCGGTTTTGCCTTCCTTGTATTTCCAGTGCGCCGCGATACCGAATTCCGCGATGCGGTGCATTTCTTCGGTGCGGATTTGGATTTCGAACGGCTGGCCGTATCTGGTCATGACCGTCGTGTGCAGGGATTGATATTTGTTGGGCTTGGGGGTGGCGATATAGTCCTTGATACGACCGGGAATGGGTTTCCATTTTTCGTGGATACGCCCTAAAACGGTGTAGCATTGGCTAATATCCTTGACGATAACGCGCACCGCCGTTAAATCGTAGATTTGGTCCAAGGTCTTCCCCTTGTTCTTCATCTTTTTATAGATGGAATAGAAGTGCTTGGGACGACCGAATACTTCCCCTTCTACGCCATCGCCACTCATGAGCTCTTTGATTTCCGAAACGATTACGTTGACAAAATCCTTGCGTTCCGACAGCTTTTCACGGATATTATAGAGCAAATATTCGTAGGATTCGGGGTCGAGGTATTTTAAGCACAAGTCCTCTAATTCGCATTTGATTTGCGAAATACCGAGTCGGCCTGCCAAGGGCGCGTAAATGTCCAACGTTTCGCTTGCCATACGCTGTTGACGTTCGTACGAGAGGAAGTTGAGCGAGCGCATATTATGCAATCTATCCGCCAACTTGATAATGATGACGCGCATATCCTTCGCCATTGCGACGAAAATTTTACGGAAGTTTTCCGCCTCGGCGTCCTCTTTGGATTTGAATACGATTTTTTCAAGCTTGGTAACGCCGCTGACAAGATCTAATACTTCGTCGCCGAATTCTGCCTTGATATCCTCTGCGGTCGCCTCGGTATCTTCGATGACGTCGTGCAAAAGAGCTGCGGCGATCGTTGCCGCGTCCAAACCGAGCTCCATCAGAATATCCGCTACCGCGCAGGGATGAATGAAATACGGTTCACCGGAGGCGCGCTTTTGGTTGGCGTGCGCGTTTTTTGCGTATTCGTAAGCTTTTAAGACGATGCCGCCGTTTTCGGGATACAATTCGCGTATCGTGTTTAACGTATTTTCCATTCGCTTTCCTCCTTGTTCATATTTTTTGTGTTTATTTTAATTATTTTGCAAAGCGCATACCTTGCGATAAATTTCGGAATCGGTAAGCTCCGCTTTCACGCCGCGATATACTGTCAAACGCCCGTCGCCAAGGGCTACCAAGCCCAGTTCTTCAAAGACGTTAAGGGCGAAAATAAACTCCCTCTTATCAAAGCCGAGCCCATCGCAAGCCACGGCGATCTCTTCCACCGTTTCGCCGCAGAGCATATTGACGTCGCGACGAAGCGCCGCGAAGATTTCAAGCAGGCTTTCTCTTGCTACGTCCAGCCCTTCGAACATTTTATAACCGCAAATATCCCCGTTGACGTATGCCTTTCTTCCGTCCAACGCCGCAATATTGTAATCGGCAGGCGTATCCAAGAAGATAAAATCGCGGAAGCCGGATAAATCGGCGTCGGGCGCGGGAGAAATGATCAGGGCGTTGGCAAGGTTACGCGAAGCGGGATAGAAGAGATCGCAACCGAATTCTTCCAAGCCCTCGTAAAAGCGCAAGCTGCGTCTATCCGACGCGATCAGGCAAAGCCCATAATGACATTCCTGTTTTTTCTCTTGAATAAGTTTTTCGATTTCGGCTTGGCTTAACACCGTCGTTTTCACTTGGGACTTTGCGGCGTAGGCGCGGGAAATGGCGTTGGCGAAAATGCTTTCCGCCGCGCTTCTACCCGTTTTGCCGTCGTAGAGCAAATCTCTTACGTAGCCTTTGATATATTCCCTGCCCTTAAAGCGGGAAACGTTGACGTCGAAGATGAAATTCTTCCTTACGTCACTTTCGATAATTTTCAAATTCTTGATGCCCGAGAAGTACATCAGATCGATATGTTCGCATCGAACGGAGATGTGCGGCGACATGGCTTTTACAGGTCGCGCCATACATGCCCCCGCCGAAATGGAAAATAACGGGCGTTTATGACCTACGCCGTAGGGCTCCATCGCCATCAGTTCCCGCGCGAATTGTTCGGGGAAGCTGTCCGTGATCTCCTCGCTGACGGGAATGTATTGTTCGAACGCTTCGAAGGAATAGGTATCCCCGATTTCCTTGTTCAAAGCCGCCTCTAACGCGTCGAAATTTTCCACGCGGATATTGATACCTGCCGCTTGGGCGTGACCGCCAAACTCGTCAATGTACTGCGAGCAGTTCTTTAAGGCATTGAAGATGTTGACGCTCTCGATGCTACGCGCGCTGCCCTTGAGCATATCGCCGTTGTGGACGAAAAGCAAGGTCGGGCGGTTGTATTCCTCGGAGATACGCGCCGCAACAATGCCGACGAAGCCTGCATTCCAGCCCTCGTCCGAAAGCATGATCACGTTGCCGTACGCGCCTTTTTCTAATAATTTTTTCTTCGCCGAAGCGTATAACTCGTCACAGTATTTTTGGCGCTCAGTGTTATACAGGCAAAGCTTGGTGGACAAATCGTAAATTTCCGATTCGTTTTCTGAAATAAAGAGTTGGAACGCGGCTTGCGCGTCCCCCATTCGACCTGCGGCGTTGACGCGGGGCGCTACGTTGAACGCGAGCGTTTGCGCGGTGATGCCGTCGTGGTTTTTGCCGATAAGCTGCGCAAAGCAAGGGCGCATCTTATTGTTGAACAGCTTTAACCCTTCCGTGACGATATCACGGTTTTCACCAAGCAAGGGTACGCTGTCCGCAACGGTGGCAAGGGTTGCGAAATCTAAATATTTATACGCCGCTTTGCCGATCAGCGCGCATGCCAGCTTAAACGCTACGCCTGCGCCGCAAAGATTGTCGTATGGATAGTCGTCTTTGAGTTTGGGATTGACGATGATACAGTCGGGCAATACCTCGGGGAGCTCGTGATGGTCGGTGACGATAACGTCCGAGCCGAGCTCGTAGATATATTGCGCTTCTTTTGCGCAGGAAATACCGCAGTCGACCGTGATAAAAAGCTCGGGGTTACATTCCTCGAAAATTCTGTCGATCGCTTCTTCGGAAAGCCCGTAGCCGTCCGCGCGTTCGGGGACGTAGATATGTGCCTCGATACCGAAATCGCGCAAGGCGTGGTACATAATGGCGGACGCGCAAATACCGTCGGCGTCGTAATCGCCGAATACCGCAACCGTCCTGCCCTCGTCGCGAGCCTGCGTAATCAAATCTACCGCTTCTTGCATACCTTTCATAAGGAAGGGCGAAAGGAAGTTCGCCTCCGAAGGCTTCATAAAGCGACGGATCTTTTCCACGTCGTCAATGCCGCGCGCGTATAAAATACGCGTGATTTGTTCGGTCAGCCCCGCTTCTTTCGCAAGAACGGATATTCTATTTAATTGTTCTTCCGAAAAGGAGTATTCGGGGATGATCTTTTTCATAACTTTGGTTTATCTCGCTATCATTTTTGGAAAGAAGGGCGAGGGGAAAAAATCCCCCGCCCTCCCTTTTACTTTTTAAGAGTTAGTCTTCTTTGTTTTCTTCCGTCGTTTCTACCGTTTCTTCCGTAACAGTTTCTTCAACGGTTTCTTCAACGGTTTCCTCCACTACGGGCTCGGTCACAACTTCTTTCTTTTCTTCGCAAACTTTTTCGCAAGCGCAGCAGGGTTTTTCTTCTACGGGAGCGGGAGTTGCTTGTTCTTCTTTAACTTCCTTGGCAGCTTTTGCTTTCGCGGAGGTTTTCTTCGCGCCTTTATAAGCGAATTTGTCTTTCGCCGCTTCTTGCGCTTCCACGACGGGTTGCAACGCTTCGCTTACTGCGGGAACGTAGTAAAGCCCGATCGCCGCCGCTACTGCGAGGCCGAGGATTGCGCATACGCTGAACCAGAAGTTTGCCCAAACGCCTGCTACGATGCCGCCGATACCTACCGCGAGCATAGCTATTGCTACGCCGCCAAAGATATAGAGTACCGATTTCTTCGCGCAGCATTCTTTATTCGCGCCGAATACGCTTGCGATCATAGCAAAGAGCGAGGAAGCGCATACTGCGTACAATGCGGACGCCGTTACGGGGATACGCGTGAACAGGATGATCGCCGCCGTGGTGGTCGCCGCGAATACGACTGCGAGAGCCGCCGCGATACCGTTCGTCCATTTTTGACGAATTGCCACGTAGATGAACGCCAAAACCGCAAATACAACGGTTGCGATTACCGCGCGGAGCACGTAGTCTTTTGCTACGTAAGCGGTGGTAACGTTGCTGTTCGCCATTGCGTTGATTGCGCTGAATTCTAACTTGCCGCCTTCTTTGGTGAGCTCGTCGAATTTTGCATTCAATTTTTGCGCGAGGTCTTGTACGTTAACGTCCTTGTCGAAGGTGTAAACGATTTCGCTTACGTCACCGGACATTTCGCCTTTGACTTTATAGGAAACTTTTTCCGAACCGAATACCTTTTCACATTCGTCTACTACGGTTTCAAATTGCGTATCGTAGGTAAATTTGTTAACGGAAACGGTAATGGTCTTGCTGTCTGCAACGCTCTTGCCGGGGTTGAAGCCGAAGATTGCGCCGATAACGACAGCCGCCACTAAAATTACCGTAAGGATCACGGTCAACAACGTTGCTTTTTTGCTCGTATTACTCATCGTCGTCATCCTCCCTTACCAGTTTGAAATAGCTATATTTGTCCTTGCTTGCGGAAAGGAATACGTAGTTGATTACTCTGCTCCAAAGCAAGCTGATGAACGCGCCGGTTACGACTACGATAAGCGCTTGTGCTGCTACCGTTGCCAAGCCGCCCGCGCCGATAAGAAGCGCGATCGCGCCGAGCCCCAACACTGCGTAGAGGTCTACGGTGAACATCAAGTTCTTCTTATAGCCAGCCTTTGTAGAGGATTCGATCGTTTTACCGAGCGCCGCTTCCGCCTTGATTGCCTTGTATACTTTGTAGCTGCATGCGTTTACAAGCGCAAGCCCCATCAAGAATACGAGTACCGTGCCGAGGCTTACTACGAATACGCCACGGGAGATGAATGCGAAGCAAAGCGCGGTGATGATGAAGTAGGAAAGGGTCGCATACATATTGACGACGCCGAATCTACCCATCTTCACGATTGCAACGACGATCAACGCTACGATAACCGCGAGCAAGATGCCGAATACTACGTACAAGGTGTTGTTCGAGAACGAACGCACTTCGCTGACCGTAAATTCTACGTCAAAGCTACCGTCGTTAAGCGCAGAGTCGAGAAGGACGTAAAGGGTTTGCGCATAATGCTTGTCCTCTTTGTTCGCTACGAAATATTTTACGCTGTCACCGTCGATAAGGATGTTTTGGTTGGTCGTCGTGATGGAAATCAACACTTCGTCGCCAATCGCCAAATCGAGAGAGGTGCTGGAATCGCTTGCCGCTTCCGATTGATAGGTTTCCAACATCGTTTCGCCGACGGAAGTAAGCTTGAATTCGAGATAAACAGCGCCCGTTTGCGTGCCGAGTTTCACTTCTTTAAGAAGATCGCGAATGGTGTATTCGTTTTCTTCGTCCGTCAATTCGTCAACGAGTTCGCCTCCCTTTTGGAAGTTGAGCTCGCCCGTCAAAGCGAACAGGGTAAGCGCTTGGCTTGCGCTGCTTGCCGACGTAACGCCGTCCGAGCCTTGCGAGTTGGGAAGCTCTACGCGGATCGCGTAATCGTCTACTACCGCTACGCGGAAATCTTCGTAACCCTTCGCCGCATAACGCGCCGTGATCGCCTTTACAGCCCCGTCTAATTCCGCTTGGAAGTCGGTGTTGACCGTTTTGCCGTCTTCAAGATAGATGCGCTTGTCGGGATCGGTGCTCAAATACAAGCCCTCGTGCGCAACGTAGTCGCCTTCTTCGTGTTCGTCCGCTTCGTATTCGGATGCGGGGATAACACCGTCGGGATAATAGTACGCGTAATATCCGCCGCCTACGTAGCCGTCAAGATATTCGCCGCCCAAATCCATACCCAAGTCGAATTGCATTACCGCGGGGTTCCACTTCTTGATTCCGTTGGTGAAGGGAATCGTGAAGGAAGGGAACGCCGTAATGGCACACAAAACGACGATTACGATGGTAAGTAAAGTCATTAATACCACCGATTTCTTTTTGCCCATTGAATAGCCTCCTGTTGTGTTCGGATTTTTGTATCCGATTTACAATAATACTTTTTTATTATACCTTATTTTTAATCGGCTCGTCAAGCCATAACGAGGAATATAGGAAAATTTTTTGCTTTTTTACCAAAAAAATTCCCTCTTTTTTACCCCTTTTTTGCCTTATTTTAACAACTTTTTCTCCGCAAGGATATGCATTGCGCATTCGACGCGCTTTTTCATCATCGCGCAGGTCACTTCGTACGGCTCGTTGATGTCCCCGTTGAAGTTATAATTGTTTGCGCTGCAACCGCCAGAGCAAATGAATTTTGCAAAGCAATCTTCACATTTTTTGCGGGTAAACAGGCAGGAGTTTTTGAACAGCTCTCTCGTATCCGGGCGAGTGATCCCTTCGAATACGCTGCCCATACGGAATTTTTCGTTGCCTGCGAATTGATGGCAGGGATACAGATCGCCGTTGGGGGTGACGGAGAAATATTCGTTGCCCGCGCCGCACGCGGAAACGCGCTTGGAAAGGCAAGGCCCGCCCTCCAAATCGATGTTGAAGTGGAAGAAATTAAAGCCCTGTCCCTCGGCATAGCGTTGCAAATACGCGTCGCAAAGGTTTTCGTATTCTTTTTCGATCGCGGGAAGGTGTTCCGCCTTGATTTGCAAATCGTCGATGTCGGTGACGACGGGTTCCATAGAGATGGAATCCACTCCTTGGTCCGCAATAAAGAGTACGTCTTTGGCAAAATCGAGATTCTTCGCCGTGAACGTGCCGCGCACGTAATAGCTCTTGTCCCCGCGCAGGGAAATAAAATTCTTGATTTTTTCGATGATCAAATCGAACGTACCTTTGCCGTTGACCGATTTTCTGATGGCGTCGTGGACTTCTTTTCTACCGTCGAGCGAGAGCACCACGTTTTCCATTTCTTCGTTGAAGAAACGAATGGTTTCCTCGTTCAAAAGCAACGCGTTGGTCGTGGTCGTGAACAGGAATTTTTTGCCCGCCTTCGCGCCCGCTTCTTTCGCGTAGTACACCGTTTGCTTTAAGACGTCGAGGTTCATCAAAGGCTCGCCGCCAAAAAAGTCCATTTCCAGCACCTTTCTCTTGCCGCTGTTTTCGATCAAAAAATCGACCGCCGCCTTCGCCGTTTCGAAAGACATACTTTCGCGCTTGGAATGGTACGCCCCCTCGTCCGCAAAACAATAGCGACAGCGCATATTGCAATCGTGACAAATATGGATGCAAAGTGCCTTGACTTCGTTGGATTTCATGGGATAGGACGCGATTTCGTCCTTGAACAAAAGCCCTTGCGCCTTCAATCCCTCTACGTCGGAAAGAATTTCTTGGATTTGCTCGTCCGTGATATAAGTGATATCGACGGCTTGTCCTTCCTCTTTTGCTTTTAAGTAATCGGCGGTGGCTACGTCACATTCGTGCAAAGCGCCGCTGCCGACGTCGTAAATGTAATTTTTGTCCCTGTAATTGAATACGTGTATCACGGTATTCTTTTCCTCCAAAGATAATCGGCGCAGACGTTAAAACTCGGTTAAAAACGGCGTACTGAAAAATACGCCGTTTTTTTCGATTATTGCCTACGCTTTGTTAATACACCGAATTATTTTCGGCAGATTGAGAATTATTTACGTTCGATTTTTTCTTCGCGCGTAATTCTTTCGCAGGACTGGTTGCCTACCGTGCAGCTCGTCTTGCACGCGGATTGGCAGGTGCTTCTGCATTCGCCGCAAGCGGTTACTTTCTTTTCAGCGGGTTTCGCAATCGTCTTAATCATAAAACGTCCTCCTGATTATTAGAGATTTCTTGTACCTATTATAATACACTTTCGTGTAAATTGCAAGCGCTTTTTTCTACTTTTTTCGCATTTTCAAGGCAAGAGCGTTTATTTTTTCAGATTGACCGCCAAAATCCCGCCCAATGCACCCGTGGAAAAGGCGATAAGTAGTTCAAGCAGAATCAGCCAAGAAAGGGAAAAATCGCCGCCGATCGCGGAAAACGCAAGATAAGAAAAGGCAGTGAACAGCAAGCCGATGCCGCCCCCTTGCAGCCAGCCCTTTTCACCGCGCACGAACGCGAGCGCACCGATCGTTACCAAAATCCCCTTTGCCGTTTGGTTGATGGGATAGATTGCCTTTCGCGGAATGGTTGTCGCGCGTAAAATGCAGGCGAAAATAATGGAAAACAGCAAGGAGAGCGCCAAGGAGAGCGCCGCCCCCTTAAGAACGGAAAAGAAACGGTTACCGTAGGAATTGTCCTTTTGCATAAAAAATACCTCCGCATTATCGTATGCGAAGGCGCGACTTTGTAGAACGAAAAATCGGGAGAACGCCGTCCCCCGATTTCGTTGTTTGTTTTTAATTATTCTTCGTCTACGGTATCTTCTTCCGTCGTTTCTTCAACGGATTTGACAGTTTCTTCTACCTTTTCCGTCTTTTTCGTCTCGGGCTTGTTCGCTTCGTCGAAAAGCTCGTCCGCTTGTTCGTCCGTAACTTCTTCTACGGGCGTTTCCGCAATTTCTTCAACGGGTTGTTCAACGGGTTGTTCTACTACCGCGTCCGTATCGTGGATCGCTGCCTTATCAAAGCGAAGGTAGGATTTACCAAGCTCGTCGCTGCCCGTTTCCAAAACAAAGGTGTTGTCGTCGGGATTTACCTCTACGACCGTACCCGTGATACCGCCGATGGTCATAACCTTATTGCCGGGCTTGATGCTGTTGCGACGGTCGATATATTCTTGTTGTTGCTTCATGCGTTTTTTGTTGCTGAAATACATCCAGATGATAAAAATTGCCACAATGCCGATAAAAAGCAAGGTACTAGGCAAATTTTCCTTGGAAAAGCAACCGCCACCGGACGCGTCGTCGGGGGAAGATGTCAATAATGCAAATAACATAATTATCTCCTTATTTTGCGCGAAAAACGCGCGTATCTTTTATTTTACCGTTCCTATAATACTCTTTTTTTGTTTTTTTGGCAAGCGATTTTGGAAGATTTTTCTTCTTTTTACTCTTTTTTCATTTATTTTTCACCCGAATTTGACGAAAAAGGAAGAATTTTACTTTATTTTTATTATCGCATTTTTATTTTTCAACGCGTACCTGCCCCTATCATTTTACTTTTTTCGCCTTTGTAAGGCGTTTTGCGTCCAAATAATTTAACAGCACGTACAAGCCTGTAAAAAGCAGGATCGCCCCGACCAAAACGAGGTACATTTGCCAAATTTCTACGTTGTGTCCGAAAAATTCTAACGAGCAATCGGCGGTAGCTTTCATCGCCTCGATGGCTTCGGCGGGGAAATTTTGCGCGGACATTTCCTCTAAAACCCCTTGCAAGGCGTGGTTACGGAGCAAGGAAGTTCCGTACGTACCGGGAAGGCAGGTGAGAACGTTGCGAAGCCCCGTTCCGTACTGCGAAAGAGGCATATACGCGCCGCAAATGAAACCGTAACCCGCGCTGATGACCGTCCCGACAGCGGAAAGCTGGCCTTGCGTCGTTAAGGGATAGCAAATGAGCGAGGAGAGCGAAGTGCCAAGCAATACAAGCAAAAGCACGTCCAACAGCAACAGCGCTACGTCGGCAACGGAAAGATACCAGCCCTTGAAGCTCAAATAAGCGCAACCGAGCACGGTGGCTACCAAGCTGATGATCAGCCCGTTGAGCGCGGTGGCGAGGAAGTATCCGAACGCGAGCTTATACGGTTTTACGGGCGCGATGACGAAATCGTTACGCGCTTTCGTCGCTTTGTCTTGCACCATGTACAAATTGGCGCAAAAGGATACCGTGATCGTACTGACCGCGAGCAGGGAGGAAAGCAACAAGCCGCCAACCAAACCGTCCAGCAGCTTTTCATCGTACACCAAATCCTGCGGAATAGACATCGTAAAGCTATCCTTGTACACGTCGTACAAAAACACGGCGTACAGGGTGAGTAGGATAATGGGGGTAATGAGCGAGGTGATGAACATCGCTTTGTCTTTGAAATAGCATTTTACATTGCGCTTAATCAGCGCGCCTACGACCTTCATACTTCCCCTCCCGTCAATTTTTTGCCCGTCGCCGCCAAAAAGACGTCGTCCATTTTGCCTTTCGTAATTTCGTAATCGGTGAACAGGTCGGGATTTTGCACGACAAGCGCCGTTGCCTCTGCCGTATTCGCAACCGCAATGCGGTACCCGTCCTTAATTTTTTCGTACGACTTTTGCAAGGCTTGCACTTTCTCTTCCGCGATATTGTAAAGGGTGATAAAGTCGCCCGAATACTCGTTTTTGAGCTCTAACGGCGTGCCCTGCGCTGCGATTTTGCCGCTATCGAGAATGATGACGTAATCGGCGTCCGCCGCCTCTTCCATATAATGCGTCGTCAAAAACACGGTAAGGTTTTCCTCTTTACGAAGGTTGTCGATGATTCCCCACACCGTTTTTCTCGTTTGCGGATCAAGCCCCGTCGTCGGTTCGTCCAAAATCAAAATAGAGGGCTTGTGCAAAAGCGCGCGCACGACGTCCACGCGGCGGCATTGCCCACCCGAGAGTTTGCCAAGCGGTCTTTTTAAGATTTCTTTCAAATCGAAAAGCTCGGCAAGGGTTTGTAAGCGTTCTTCAAAGGCCTTACCCGTTAAATTGTATAATGCGGCGCGTGTCTTTAAGTTATCGTAGACGGAAAGCGCCTTATCCATGACGGAATTTTGAAAAACTACCCCTAATTCGCGCTTGATTTCCAAGGCGTTTTCGTCGATGTTTTTGCCGTTGATCTCGACCCTGCCCCCGTCCTTTTGCAGTTGACCGCACATGATCGAGATGGTCGTACTCTTGCCCGCGCCGTTTAAGCCGAGGAAGGCGAACAACTCCCCTTTCTTCACGCAAAAGGAGAGGTCTTGTACCGCCTTTACCTCCCCAAAACTCTTGGAAAGGTGACTAATTTGAATAATCTTTTCCATGTTTTCTCCTATAATCGGATTTATGATATCAAAATGATATCACTTTCTTGTATCTTTGTCAATAGTTTTTACTAAAAAAGAGGGAAAAATTCCCTCTTTTATTATTCTATCAAAATCCGCACGCACACACAGTCGTTTCTACCTTAAAGAACGAACGGAAAGACGTAAAACCCGCAAACCAAAAAACTTTCTCCGAAGGTGTACTCTCACACAGTCGAACGCTATCTTAAAGAACTTCGAAAAGACGTTAGGCTCGGCTGTAGGCCCTCGCCTACCATTTGCCTGAGCCGCCGTATTTACGGTAAAACTCCTGCGTATATTCCTTCACGTACCCGCCCAAAATCGCGTTCCGAAGCCCCTTCATCAGCTTATGCAAGAAGGTGATATTATGCAAGCTCAACAGCATCGCGCCGTACATTTCACCCGTATTGATAAGATGACGAAGATACGCCTTCGTGTAATTGCGACAGCAATAACAATCGCATTCCTCATCCAACGGCGAAAAATCTTCCTTAAATTTCCCGTTACGGACAACCACTCTGCCATGGCTCGTCATCGCCGTGCCGTTCCGCGCAATTCGCGTCGCCAAAACACAGTCGAACATATCCACGCCGCGCAACGTTCCCTCGATAAGACAATCGGGCGAACCGACGCCCATCAAATACCTGGGTACGTCCGTCGGGAGCAGGGGTTGGAGATGATCCAACAGTTCGTACATCAACGGCTTGGGCTCGCCAACCGAAAGCCCGCCGATCGCGATTCCGTGCTTGACGAAAGGCAGGGTGCGACGAAGGCTCTCTTCACGGAGATCTTTGTACATATTCCCCTGCACGATCGGGAACAACGCCTGATTTGGTTTATCGTGAAACTTATAACAGCGTTCCAACCAAGCGGCGGTACGCTTCATCGCCGCCTCCGCCTGCGCGTGGTTATAGCCGTATTCGCTACATTCGTCAAACGCCATGATAATGTCCGCGCCGAGGTTTTGTTCGACCTGCATTGCCTTTTCAGGCGTGAAGAAATGCTTGCTGCCGTCGATATTCGAGGAGAATTCCACGCCCTCGTCGGTGATTTTATTCAGCTTACCAAGGGAAAAGACTTGGAAACCGCCGCTGTCCGTCAAGATGGGCTTGTTCCAGTTCATAAATTTGTGCAAGCCGCCGCCTCTTTTCACGATATCGTCGCCCGGGCGCATATACAAGTGGTAGGTGTTGGAGAGGATTATTTGCGACCCTGCCTCCTCCAAATCGCGCGGGAACACCCCTTTTACCGTTGCCTGCGTGCCGACGGGCATGTATACGGGCGTTTCGATATCCCCGTGCGGCGTGTGCAAAATACCCGCGCGCGCGCCCGTTTCGGGATCGGTTTTTATCAGTTCAAATGAGAAAAATTCGTTATTCATACGTTTCCTTTTACGCTTTCCTTTTTACTACGCCGATTATAGCATATTTTTCAAAAAAACGCAACGCTTTTATATCCCTTCCTTTCCCTTAAAATTTACCGAAAATACCTTTATGCGTTATATTCGCTATTTTTATACAATTATACATTAAAATAGGCAAACGAAAGAAAAAATATAAGAAAGTTTATGCAAAATCGATTGACTTATTCACGAAATAAGCGTAAAATTTACTTGCATAACGAACTTTGTTATAATATACATTATATATAGAAAAGGAGAAAACATTATGAAACTTAAAAAAGTAATTGCAGGTACGTTGGCTGCAGTAGCGGCGTTTGCTACGGTTGGTATGGCATCTTGCGGCGGGAATAAAGATGCTTGCAATACGGTTAAACTGATCGACGTTTCTTTGTCTTCTGAATCCTATGGGGTTGCAGTAAGCAAAAACGACGCGACTCTTTTGGCTAGCGTAAACAAGGTGCTTGCTGAAAACGAAACGGAAATCAAAACTATGATTAGCGCATACGAAAGCAAGAACTATGAAGATGACGTGCCTACTGATAACAGCTACGTAGAAGGCGTTGTTACCTATCAAGAAAGCATGAGTGACGACGACACCTATCTGGTAATGGCAACGGATGCACCTTTTGCGCCTTGGGAATACAAGGTTGGCGAAAATTGGGGCGGTATCGATATTGAAATCGGTCAAATGATTGCAGAAGAATTAGGCAAGACTCTTGCCGTTAAGCAAACAGCTTTCGATACCATTTGTATGGCAGTAAACAACGGCGACGCAGATATCGGTTTAGCTGGTCTTACGATTACCCCCGCACGTGAAAACACCGTTACTTTCTCTACTCCCTACTACAACGAAGCTTATCAAGTAATCGTTGTAAAAGAAAATGATTCGACCTTCGATGACTGCAAGACGACCGCTGAAATCGAAGCAAAGCTTGCTGAATTGAAAGAAGGCACGAAGGTTGGTAGCCAAACGGGTACAACGGGCGCTAAATATATCAGCGGTGACAAAAATGACCCTGACGGTTTCGGTTTCAACGGCTACGCAAACCTCACCTTGAAGCCTTATGATACGCATGCTGACGCAGTGCGTGATATGGTAAACGGTCAAGTTTCCCTTTGCATCGTAGATAACTTGGTAGCA
Source organism: Clostridia bacterium (assembly GCA_017482415.1). Classification (GTDB taxonomy): domain Bacteria; phylum Bacillota; class Clostridia; order Christensenellales; family Borkfalkiaceae; genus Scatosoma. The sequence goes on along the minus strand of JAFUMY010000038.1, from coordinate 2,036 downwards.
GCGCAAATCGTTGCGCAAATTAACGCAGCGGCTTAAGGTACCAACAAGAGGTATAAATGATAAATTGGGCTTATTATTGGTCAAGCTTTAAGACACAGATGTTTGACCTTGGAGGATATAAAACCGTTTTAGAAGGCCTCCAAAATACTTTACTAATTGCGCTTGGCGGTTTTGCGATTGGCTTAATCCTCGGAATAATTCTTGCTATTATGCAATTATTACCCCAAAATAAAGCAACGAACATCCTTAAAAATGTATCTAAGTTATACGTGGGTCTCTTTCGAGGGACCCCTCTTGTCGTTCAGTTGCTGTTAGGTTGGTATGTAATCAAGCCTATGATGCATATTGAACAAGCAAGCGCATTGGCTTGGGGATTGGTCATTTTCGGGTTAAACTCGGGCGCGTATATGTCCGAGATTATCCGTGGTGGTATTTTGTCCGTAGATAAAGGGCAAATGGAAGCTGGTAGAAGTTTGGGATTATCCTATTCGACAACTATGATTAAAATCATTATGCCTCAGGCAATTAAAAACAGCCTTCCTGCTATTGGCAACGAATTGATTTCCATTATAAAAGAAACTTCTGTTGCGGGCTTTGTCAGCGTAATCGACTTGCAAGTTGCTTTTAAATTGCAAAACACGGTATATAATCCAATTATTTGCTATTTAGCACTTGCCGTCGTATATATCATCCTGGTCATAATTTTTACGTTGTTGATTAAATTTATCGAAAGGAGGTTGGCAAAGAGTGAGCGATAATATGCAAAAACATACGGAAGCTTTGCTCTCCGTGAAAAATCTTCATAAATCCTTCGGTAAATTAGACGTTTTACAAGGGGTCACCATCGATATCCATAAGGGCGACGTGGTTGCCATTATCGGACCGTCGGGCTGTGGGAAATCCACTTTCCTTCGTTGTTTGAATTTCTTGGAAACCCCTACTTCGGGAACAATCTCTTTCAAAAACGAAGCGATTTTCAAAAACGAACGCAGAGCGTTAAAAACCCAAATGAAGGCTATGAAAGCCGTGGATAAAAAAGCGGTGAAAACGGCGGAATATCAAGCGTTATCCGACGAATACACCACCCTTCGCGCGGAAGAAAAAGAAATTGAAAAGCAGTTGGCGAAAAACATCAACAACCACCGTCAAAAGGTGGGCATGGTTTTCCAGCAATTCAACCTCTTTCCCCACTTGACCGTGTTGAAAAACATCACGCTTGCTCCTATGAAGCTGAAAAACGTTTCGCAGGAAGACGCAAACAAAAAGGCGATGGCTCTCTTGGAAAAAATCGGCTTGGCGGACAAGGCGAACGCGTATCCCGCTACTCTTTCGGGCGGACAAAAGCAACGTATTGCCATTGTACGTGCTCTCGCTATGGAGCCCGAAGTGTTGCTCTTTGACGAACCGACTTCGGCGTTGGACCCCGAAATGGTTGGCGAGGTTTTGAATTTGATGACCGAGCTTGCCAAAGAAGGGCGTACTATGGTCGTGGTCACGCATGAAATGGGCTTTGCAAAGGAAGTGGCGAACCGCGTTATTTTCATGAACGAGGGCGTCATCAAGGAAGAAAATTCTCCCGAAGAATTTTTCAAAAATCCCAAGGACGAGCGTTTGAAGGATTTCCTTTCCAAAGTATTATAACAAGCATAAAGCGGACGAGTTTTCGTCCGCTTTTTTCTTAAATACAATAATCATCCACCCGTATAACGGGTGGTTTTTATTTTTCGGGCATAGCCCTTGTTCACTGGCGTAGCACAAATGTGCTCTTTGGTTGGCCTGACAGTCATGCACGGGTTACTTGCTACCCGTCAACGGGCATTCTCGTTGCAAAACTGCCCTTGTCATACCGCTCAGTTTGCTATTCGGTATGCTTGTCATACCGAGCGAAGCAACTTTGTTGCGTAGTCGAGCGTATCTCTTTATTAATTTTCCACCGCACTTATTCACTTTTCACTATTACTTCTTATCTTTTTTAGATACACTCCACTCGCCTACGGCTCGGTCGGTATGACATTTCTATTCATCGGTAAACCTCT
>JAFUMY010000037.1 GCA_017482415.1 Clostridia bacterium | reverse complement strand
GCGAAGGTGGCGAGGTTACCCCTCCCGATGACGGCGGTAACGAAGGCGAAACGCCCGCAGTTCCCTCCACTCCTGAAGAAATTCTCAATGCGCTTTATGCGTTGAGCGACGGCGAATCCCTTACTGGTGAATTCACCTTGACGGGTAAAATTACCGCTTTAGATTCCTATAATAACCCCACTATCGTTGTTAAAGGTTTTGAAAATCAACCCGTTTATTGCTATCGTTTAGTAGTTGAAAATGTTGTTGGCGATACCATCACCGTAAAAGCGACTATGATGAAAAATTACATGGGCACTTATGAGTTCATGAATTGTACGTTAGTTAGCTCTGAAACAGGTGAAGGTGGCGAGGTTACCCCTCCCGAAACGCCCGATGACGGCGGTGAAACACCTGACGATGGCGGCGACGTAGTAAATCCCGACGCGACGAGCATTACTTGGAGCGTTGCAGACCACGTAACGCCAAACGGTTGGGCAAACGGCACGCGTTACTCTGAAATTACATTAGCTGACGGTACCACTATTGCTGCAAGCGGCACTGCTGTTGGTAACTATGGCGTAAATACTGGTAAATATTATGAAAGTGACGGCACTTGGAGAATTTATCAAAATGAAAACCCTGCTGTTACAATCACTGCGGCTGAGGGCAAGACCATTGCTTCCGTAAAAGTTACCTACCTTACGAATAAAGGCGGCGTCCTTACCCAAGGTGAAACGCAGGTCGAAAGTGATACGGTTGTAACCGTTAACGGAACTTCCGTTACTTTCAGCGTTGCGAACACTGGCGATGCAACCAACGGTCAAGCTAAGATTACCGCTATTGAAATTGTTTACGCTTAAGTAAACGTTTGAAATAATAAAACTCGAACCGCTCCTTTTTTGGAGCGGTTCTTTTTGTTGACTTATTCCCTTGCAAAAATTTTTTCTCTGTGTTATAATTATCTATATACAATTCCGTTCAATATCTCGAAAGGAGCTCCTATGAAAACTTTGAAAAAATTTGCCTTATTACTCTTTTTTGGTACTGCGCTCGCTGGATTTGTATCCTGCGGTACACCAAACAACGTCATCTCAAACGTTAGTTCCACTTCTCAATCTATCTCTAAGATAGAATCTACTTCCGACTCTATTTTAGACTCCAACTCTGAATTTGAATCCTCCTTTATCTCTTTTTCCAGCTCTGAATGCAGTAACCCCTTAGAAAGCAGCAGTGAAGAAACTTCCTCTACTGTTTTAGATAGTAGTCGCGAGGAAAATTCTTCGGAATTGGATAGCTCTTTTGACGGTTCTTCTTCAGAAAAAGATTCCTCCTTATCCTCACCAGAAAATTCTTCTTCAAGTGCACCCAAAAGCTATAACCTTGACGGTGCAATCAACTATTTAAAAACGGAATATGAAAATTTCTACAACTATACACGCAGCGATTATTATCTTGTCAACAAAGTAGTTTACCTCGAAAATGAATATACGATAATTTGGTCTGTTAACGTAGATTGTATCACTGTCAACGAGCAGGAAACGAATTATTGGATAGACGTTGATGAATCAACTCTTGAAGACGTACCCTACGTTTTAACGGCAAAGGTTGTCGCACCCGATGATACATACAAGGAATTCTCTTTTGAGCGCACTTTACAAGGCATTCGCTCTGCCAGCTCGGCTGTTGAGCTAGATTTGAAAGAGCTGCGCACGAATATTGATGATTACGTTGGAAGCCGCGTTGGCTTTGAGGGTACGGTTACAAATTATTATGAACTTGGCGTTTACATAGAAAATTACGATGCAGAAACGCAGCTTTTCTATGGCATATACGTTTACATGGGTTTCGCTAGTACACAAGATATTTTAACGATTTTATCCGTTGGCAACCGTGTACGTATTGTAGGCACCCTTAGCTATTCGGAAATCTTCGGTTATCAGATTAGCAACTTGAAATACGACCCGTTTAATCCGTATAATCCAAATTATATCATAAAGCTTGGCGAAGGCTATGAGGGTGCTTATCGTGAAGTTACCGAAGACGAATTTTTCTCGCAAGTCGAAATTGATGGCGAAAGCTTTAATTTCAGCGACCTTGCTATGAATACAACCATTTCTATGAGCAATTTAAAAGTAATTGATACATATACCACAAACATTGGCGGAGAAAATGACGGTGCAATCACATTATTTTGTCAATGGAATGATAACTCGATTACGCTCCGTATAAACGCCATTAAAAACGCTAACGGAGAATTGGTTTTTACTCAAGATATGTTCCTTAATAAAACAATCGACGTCAAAGGGATTCTTGATCAATACGCCGGCGATTACCAAATAAGAATCTATGTAGCCGATCATATTGTTATCCATTGATTTTTATTTCAAAAATCGAACCGCTCCTTTGGGGAGCGGTTCTTTTTGTTGACTTATTCCCCTCTGCATGCTATAATACAATTATACGAAAAAGCATAGGTATATCATGAAGAAATTTAAAATAATCAGTCTACTATTTACGGTGATGGCAACGAGCCTTATAGCGGCTTGTTCTAACCCCATAAAAAAGAATTCTTCCCAAAAAGAAAGCTCCCCTTTCGACGTCTCCACGGAATCCTATTTTTCGGATACTTCTTGGAACAGCAGCTCGGAAGATTCCTCTTTTGAGGAAAGTTCTTTTGACGAGGATAGCTCCTCTTCCGCCGATGACGAACTGGACGAAGAGGCGATTGCAATCGTAGACGAAGCCTACGAATTGGGCGTTGGAGAATACCTCGACGGCACGTACGAGCTTACGGGCACGGTAACGGAAATCGACAAAAAATACAGCGCAAGCAAGGGCGTTTGTTTGTATTTCACTGTTAAGGGCAGAGAGGATAAAAAAATCTACTGTTATCAATTAAAAGGCGACGATGCCTCGCTTGTCAGTGTTGGCTATACCATTACGGTAAGCGGAAAAATTAAAAACTACCAGGGCATGGTCGAGTTTGACAAGGGTTGCTGGTTGATTGCCTACGAATATAACGGCTCGGGTTCAACTGACAAACCCATTGTAGGCAACGACCCTTACGCAAACATCAGCGAATATGAGTTCTATATGGACTATTCTCCCGCTGAAAGCTACGAGGACGCTTATTACCGCTCTTTGCACGGCTTTATGTCGGGCGAGCTGACCGTTCCTGATCAAGAGCCCACTCTTTCTCAATATCAACCGATGCGAAACGGAACTTATATCCGCAATATAGATATGCTGTACGAGGATAACGGCAATACGTATATCGTCGTAGACGCCTATGGCTACGAAGCCTTCCGCGTGTATAAAGGCGGCGCATATATCACCTTGGAGGAAGTGGCGGCTTACGTTTACGCCTTTGGTACTTACCCCAAGAATTATACGACATCGAAAGATACTTCCCCTCGTGATAGTGTTTGGGGCGAATATCTGCGTGTTAATCACACGAAATTTTCTGGAAACACTTCCAAATATCCCTATGAGCCCGAGCTGCCCAACATCAGCGGTTGCGGCGGATCTCTTACCTACTATGAAATGGATATCGGCACGACGGGTACGGATTGCGATCCCTCCTATCCTATCGAAATCTACAACGACGGCTACTCCATCACTCGCGGTGCAGCGAGAATTGTGTACGGCAAAACCGACCTCAATGGAAACGGAACGTATGAAATCGGCGAATTGCACGTTTTCTATACCTACAATCACTACAACGATTTCCAAGAATATTTGAACTACGCAGGCGGTTGGGGGGAAACCTTTGGAAATATTACGGGAGGCGGTAGCCTTTCCAGCAAATACGACTATAATCCCACGGATTACGTCGAGGTTTTCATCGAAAGCTTACCGCAAATCCGCACCATTCCAACAGCCGTACAATACGCTTGTTTCTTAAACGAAAGAGAGCGTTTTGTATAATCCTCTAAAAATACTTTAAATTCATAGAAATAAGCCGAGGCTGACCTTTATTCGATCAGCCTCGGCTTTTGCGTTTTTGAGCCGTTTTACGGCCTATTTTCTTATTTTGCGTTGTTCACGCGGAGCTTTTCAAAAAGCTCCATATTCGTTCTGGTTTCCATTAGCGGGGTTACGGAAATATAGCCGTTATGAATGGCTACCGTATCCCTATCTAAATCTTCGGGTTTATCATCGGGAATCGGCTCCCCGACCTGCGCGTACATATTCTCTTCTTCCAGTTTTACAAAACCGTCGGAAAAATAAGACGTGCCTTGGCAGGTGATACGAATCCCCTTTGCGTTGGCGGGAATATTGACGTTATAAATCCGATTCTGCTCCAACAGCTTATTTTCGAGGATATACGCATAAACCTTATCGAGCTCTTTTGCCGCCTCTACCTGTTCTTCGGGGAAGGAAGAAAAGGCGATTGCTTTTACGCCCAGCTTTGCAGCCTCAAACACCGCGCCAATCGTACCCGAATACACAACGTCCGCACCGACGTTGACTCCTTTGTTGATACCCGAAAACACGAGGTCGTAATCCTTTTTTAAACCTAAAATCCCAAAGCGTATACAATCGGCGGGCGTGGAATCTACCGAATACGCCGTAACCCCATCGATAAACGGTACTTGTTTCGCTTCAATGGGACGAATAAAATCAATCGCATGGCTCTTTGCGCTCTGTTCCACCTTTGGTGCAACAACCGTCACTTCACCAAGCTTCTTTGCCCATTCGGCAAGTACGCGAATACCAAGGGTATTTACGCCATCGTCATTTGTAATTAAAATTCTCATAACCAACCCTCGTTATTTGCCTTATAATTCTTCAAAAGCTCGTCTGCCTCTAAAAGCAGGGCTTTGGCTTCCTTTTTCGAGTATACGGTAGCCCCGCAAGCGCAGGCATGACCGCCGCCATGATAACGCTCTGCAAGCGAACTGACCTCTACGAAACGAGAACGCAAACGGACGCGAATCGAGCCGTCGCCGTTTTCGATAAACGCAATCCATATCAAGGAATTTTTAATCGAATCCATATAGGATACCGACGCGCTGGCTTCTTCGTTGGAAAGATTGAATTTCTTTTTCATGCCCTTAGTCACGTAGAGCGAAACAACGCCGTTTTCGGTCATCTTCATCTTCTTATGCGCATATGCCTCGAATTTAGAAGCATTAAAATCCTTCATGTACAGGTGCGCATAGATAACGTCCACGTCGATACCTTGATCAAGCATCAAGCCCGCAAGCCGCATCGTATCCCCTGAAACGGAACGGAAACGGAATCTGCCCGAATCGGTAACCATGCCCGTATAGATATACGTAGCCGCTTCACTGTCGATTTTAAGTTCGTTTTGGAATGCCTCATAGAACGCTGCTATCATTTCACAGGTCGAAGAACGTTCTTCCTCGACCCACTGGTATACGCCGTAATCCTGCACGGGAATATGATGGTCAATCTTTACAAGCTCTTTACAGAGCGCAAATCTCTTACAGGAAATACGCTCCTGCGTGGCGGTATCCAGCACGATACCCAATGCGTCTTGAAACGCCTCGTCGGGCAAAGGCGCGTCCTCGCCCCCTAAAAAGGCGAGATATTCCGAATAATCGTCGTTCTGTAAATAGATTTCTTTATCGGGATACGTCAATTTTAAAATTGCCGCCAAGCCCTTGGTCGAGCCTACCGCATCCCCGTCGGGACGGAAATGACGGAAAATAATAATCTTCTTATATTCCTTGATTTTCTTCAATACGTTTTTCATAGCTTCTTTTCCTTCCTGCGTATTTTCGTGCGACGTTTCTCCGCCCGTGAATACGTTTTTTATTTTTTCAAAAACACTTTTCATTTTCTCGTTCATGGATTATTCCCCCTTTGCAAACGCGTTCAAATCCTCCAAAAGCGCCATCGCCGTTTCGCGGTCCTTGACCGAAGCGCCGCATGCCTTGGCGTGACCGCCACCACCGTATTTCACCGCCACGGGTTGTACCGTGTATTTCGAGGAACGGATTTCCACAAGCACCTTATCCTCCGTTTCCGTGAAGTTTACCCAAATATCCACGCCGCGGATATCCGACATCGTGTTGACCATTCCGCGCGAAATCGTAAAGGTGTCCGCGTTGTAGGACGCAAGCTCTTCTTTCGTTGTATAAATATACGCAACCCTGTATTCCGTAAGCTGAATTTTTAAAATAAACTTCGCGCGCAGCTGTACAGCGGATAATTCGTCGGCGTAAAGCTGGGAATAGATTTCGCCCGTATCAAACTCCTGCTTCATAAGCTCGGACGCCAAACGGAAGGTTTTTGAGGTTGTCGAATCGTAACGGAATCTGCCCGAATCGGTAATCATGCCCGTATAGAGCGCTTTTGCCGAAGCCGCTGAAAGCCGCAAACCGCTCTGCACTGCAAAATCGGTCAATAGGCCGCAACAGCTCTCATACGAGGTATCCACCGCCTCGATGTCCGCAATCTTTTCCGCAAAGATATGGTGGTCGAAACGCACCGTCTTTGCTGCGGTTTTATACCGTTCGTCACTAATGAGCGCCGCCGCGCCGCAATCGAGGATAATCGCAAGCGCACCGCTATAAAGCGAATCGTCTATCTCGTCCATGGTAGAACCGTCCATGAACGCATAACGTTTCGCATCGTCGCCTACCGCATACACTTCCTTATCGGGAAAATTGTCCTTGATGAGATTTTTTAAACCGATTTGGCTGCCCATAGCGTCGCCGTCGGGATTTGAATGCCTATGGATAATAATTCTATTATAGTTTTTAATCGTTTCTAAAATTTGCCCAAACATAATTTTCGTCCTTATTCATCAAAATAACCACGGTACTGTAATTTATACGAGGAATTCGGAAACAGTACCTCGTGTAGCTCGATAAAGTAATCGTCCGTCATACTGGCAATGTAATCGACTACGAGCTGATTCGGCTCGGTTTTGTCATAGCCCTCACGCGCAATTTCTCGAATGTGGTGGGTGAAAATCGGAGAGGTCGTTGTCCTCGATTTTAAATCCTCTAAAAGCTGACCGTACACCGCCGTCATCATCGGTTCAAGCGCGTTCTTTAAACCTGTGAGCACACCTGCATGGTCGTAAATTTTTTGATAATTTTCCTTTTTTGCCCTTTTAAGCGCTTCAAAATGCGCTTCGTCCAAACGAATATACGGCTTCCCGTAGCTGTTTTCAATGACGTTGACAATGAGGTTATTGACAATCTCGTCGTTCATCCTGCCAAGCAACGAGGGCGTGAAGTCTTCTTCCTTGATAGCTTTCGCCAAAACCGCGTCCTGTCTGTCCTTGCCAAGATAGGCGATTATATCCGAAATCCGCACGACCGCACCCTCCAACGTCGAGGGCATAATCTTGTCTGCGTATATCTTATCCTGCGCGCATTTTTCCATGCGTTCGTCAAACTCCGCAAAATCCTTAATGGGTACGGGACGATACTCCGAAAGCTCCAGCTCGCCGTTGTGGCTTGCGATACCGTCCAACGTTTGCAGACTCAAATTATAGCCGTGAATGGTATCCAAAACACGAACAGAATGGATATTATGCAAAAAGTATCTGCCTGTGTTTTTATGATAGAGCTTATTTAAAAGGCTCTCGCCTGCGTGCGCAAAAGCAGGATGCCCTACGTCGTGACCGAGGGCGATTGCCTCGATTAAATCCAGATTTAAATGCAATGCCTGCCCAATCGTCCGCGCAATGCGCGACACGAGCTGTACGTGCAAGCTCCTACGCGTTAAATCGTCGTTTTTAAAGAGCGAATACACCTGCGTTTTATCGGCGTAACGGTTAAAGTACGGGCTGTGTAAAATCCTATCGATATCCCGAATGAAGGGATTATAATACCAGCCCTCACGCTCCGTTTCCGCATAACGGCGCAGAATTTTCCTATCGTCAAAGCGCATATTACGGTAGGTTTCCGTCCGCGTTTCATATTCCATTCGCTCTTTTAGTTCCTTGGAAAGAACCTCGTAATTCGTCATCTATATTTCCCCTATAAATTTGCGATTTATTCCTTGGAATATATCCTTGCATGGTAGATTTCGACCTTGTATCCGCCGAAATTTTGAATCGGACCTTTCAGTAAAACCGTATCCCCAACCATAGGCGGGTCGCTTAAACCGTCGTAGCGCACCATTCCCGATTGGTCGTATAAACCGTAGATATAGAGCCGATTGCCCGCTTCGTCCTCAATCGTCACGTTACCGTACGTGGTGTTTTCAACAGAGATAATCTTGCCTTTAACGAAATACTCCTCCGTCGTCGTATAATTAGCGTCCAAGCCTGCCCCAATCTCTAAAATCTTGGGGATAGACGTCAACACGATATTCTCGGGCTGACCGAACCCGCCATTTTCAATATATTCCGCAATCAAATCTCTTGCGTAGACGTTTTCATCGTAGCGTGCAATCTCTGTCAAGCCGTTCGGTGCATACGTGGAGCTATACGTGTCCGTAACCAAGTAATAGGTTGCGTTTGGATCGATATTATTTTTCACCCAATTACCGTATTCGCCATACGCGATATAGTAACGACTATTCGGCGTTTCAAAGAATTGACTTCTCAATTTTTCCCCCGAAATCGAACAGAGAACAAGCTGATTGTCAAAAGGCAGAAGCATTTGCAAATCGCCGTAAAGAACTTCGCCTACCCCTAAATCGTAGGGGCTTCTTACGCTCATAAAACCGCCGCCAAGCACGATATCGTAGTCATCCCCCCAACGCTCGACGCCCTTTTCGTAATAAAGCTGCGCGGAAAGACTTAAAAGCTCGCTACCGTAACGGAATTTTTCATTATAGCCCAAAACCCTGCCTGCAAGCGCAATATCCTCGGCGTATTTTTCCATGAGCTCGTCCACAACGGGAGAAGCTTCAAATGCTGCGTATTCGCTCGAAGCAACGAGTTCCGCGGTCGTAACCTCGACGTTGCCGTTTGCAAAATTGATGTTTGCCGTTGCATGGCTGATTCCGTCGTTGTCGCCGCCGCCCTGCAAATGATATACCCCTTTGCTATCGCGCAAAACGTAGCTTTGGTGTGAATGCGCTTCAAAGACGATATCCACGTATCCGTCCGACAGCGCGATATCGTAATAGCTTCTCAAACTGCCGTCCGAAATCGTGGAGGGCGCGGAGTAAGAATTCCCATAACCGTCGTGAATGGAATAAAGGATAAAATCTGCGCCGTCTGCGCGCAAACGCTCCGATTCCTCTTTCACAAGCTTGGTTAAATCGCTGCCCGTCTTGAAATAAACGCCGCCCGACTTATCCCCCGAAATGGACGAATAGCAATCCCCGATTGCACCAATCAAGCCGATTTTTACGCCGTTTTGCTCAATCACGGTCGAGGGCTGACAATACGCTGCAAGTGTGTTGGTTTCCTTATCGTATACGTTGATTGCCAAAAACGGGAACTTCGCAATTTCCGCATTCGCCTCGATATAGTCTTCACCCCAATCGTATTCGTGGTTGCCAAGCGTCATCGCCGCAAAACCAACCTCGCCCATCCAATCGGTTACGATTTTCCCCTGCGTTAAGTTGGATTCGGCACTGCCCTGCCACATATCCCCCGAAGCAACTATGATTGTATTTTCATTCTCTAAACGCGCCTGCGAAAAATAGGTGGTCAGCTCGTCCACACCAGGCTGATTCGCCGTGTCTGCAAACTTACCGTGCAAGTCGTTTATCGCATAGAAATCAAAGGTCGTCAAAACCGATTCACTGCACTTATCGCAAGCCCCGTCGTCGTTTACGTCCACGTGCTCTGTATCCCCCGCAATAGACGAGTCTAAGCTTGACGAGCTGTCCTCGCTTGAAAGAAGGTCCAACGCGGAGCTTGACGTTGAGAGCGAGCCGCTGTCCTTTGAGCTTTTATCGGTATTTTCAGCATCGCCGCAGGCAGAAAACAGGGTGACCATGCTCAACAATAACGCTACTGCAATTTTCTTCATTTGCTTTTCCTCCGAGAATTTTATACTTACCAAGTAAGTATAGCATATTTTTCGTCGCTTTTCAAGTATATTTTTAGAATATTTGATATTTTCCGAAAAGAACAGCCGACGGAAGCATTCCCGTCGGCTGCAAGCTTGTAAGCTATTTTTATTCTTCATACCCATAAATCGTTTGAAATACCGTTTGCGCATAGACGCGCGCCATGAAATCGTTGGTATGATTGACGTTATTCCCCGTCATATCGTAATACCGCTTTGTTTCCAAAAGCGCACTGTGCATTGCTGTAACGTTGGCAAAACAAATTTTATCGTCCCCATTCTCCTTAGCGTCTTTTATGAAATCCTCGTACTCGTCACAAAAAGCAACTTGATTACCGTAAAAGCCTTGTACCTGTTCGTTGGGAAGCATTGT
>JAFUMY010000036.1 GCA_017482415.1 Clostridia bacterium | reverse complement strand
AAAATCCACCGAAAATAATCGGCGTGCCTATCGCCACGTAGTCCTCCGCAACCGCCACGTGCAGATTGACCTTTTTGCCGTTAAGCTCTATCCCAAAAGGCAATTCCAAGGAATAAAAATAATAGGAATCGATTCCGCAAACGCTCTCCTTAAAAAGCGGATATGCACCGTACTCCTCCGCGATCGCTTGCGCAATCTCATCGCGTACCTGCCCGTCTATATTTTTCTTATTCGCGTATTTGCCCCCATCGTATTCTTCAATGGATATTTGCACTGATTCCCCCTTGATACGGAAAACGTCAAAAATGGATAGCTCTGTTTTTATAAGTGATTGCGAGGATGCGGAATCCAGGAAAAAAGTTCTTCGCCCTTCCCATGCAGAAAAGCGGGAAACGTTTGCAGCGCGAAAGCATACGACGCAGCCAAAAAAAAGAACGCTTGCAATAAGTAGATAGACAAACGTTTTTAATTTCCCAAGTGCCAAGCGCATAAAAAAACTCCCCTCCGCAACAATCTTTGCGAAAGGGAGTATTGCCCGATTTTTCGGGATTTAAACCTAATGATTCAATTTTTTGTCAGCATTAAAAATCCGCAAGCTTTTCACCGCCGAGCAGATGGATATGCAAATGATGTACCGTCTGACCGCCGTTTTCGCCTTGGTTGATAATCACGCGATAGCCCTCTTCCAAGCCAAGCGTTTTTTCCAAAGTCGGAATTACCGAAAAGCAATGCTTTACAATTTCCGCGCGCTCTGCATCCATTTCTGAAAGCAACGCGAAATGCGTTTTGGGAATACAGAGATAATGCAGCTTTGCCTTGGGCTCGATATCCCGAATGACAATCATTTTATCATCCTCGTAAAGCCGAGGCGAAGGGATTACTCCTGCAACAATTTTACAAAAAATACAGTTTTCCATATATACTCCTTTCCCTTTTTGGGATTGCTTTTATTCCTTGTCCAAAATTCCCAAAACGCCGTCTTTGAAAAGACGTTCAACGCGTACATGGGTGGGGCGTTTTTCCATTTCACCCTCCACGTAGACACGAATATAATTTTCCGAATATCCTTCTGTGAAGCCGTCGAAACAGTTTTCGGGCACCAGCTCTAACCGTTTCCCTATAAACTTTGCTAAATACTTTGCCTTTTGCTTTGCGCCCTCTATCAATAATCGCTCCACGCGCTCCTTTTTTAAGGCGAACGGCAGCTCCTTATACCGCTTATAGGCGTTCGTACCCTCTCTTGGAGAATAGGGAAAGGCATGGATTTGCGAAAAGCCCGCTTCCTCTACAATACGCAGGGAATCCAAAAAATCCTCTTCCGTTTCCGTCGGAAAGCCGACGATAATATCCGTCGTAATCGCAGCCATAGGAAACGCCTCGTAAATCATTTTACACTTTTCTAAGTACTCCTCGCGCGTGTAATGCCGATTCATGCTTTTTAATACCCTATTCGAGCCGCTTTGTAAAGACAAATGGAACTGCGGTGCAAAATGCCGCACCTGCTTTAAAGCCGCTAAAAAAGCTTCCGTAATTAGACTTACTTCAATCGAGCCGAGCCGTATCCGAGTATCTGCGTCCTTGACCGCGAGCATTAAATCGGTCAAATCTCTACCCTTTTCATCCTTATACTCGGAAATATCAATCCCCGTCACCACCGTTTCGTGCGCCGTGCTTGTAAGAATCTCCTCCGCCGCGCTTTCCAGCGTCCTCGAACGGCTTCTGCCGCGCAAATAGGGAATCACGCAATAGGAACAAAACCGATTACACCCGTCTTGAATTTTAACAAAATTTCGAGTTTTTAAGCATTCAGGCAAGGGCATCTCCTCGTAGATTTTATCCTGCGAATCAATCTGTACCCCCAAACGCTCTTTGCTGTCATTTTTTATGATTTCCAGCACCTTATTTTTATTTCTTGCGCCTGTCACCGCGTACACGGTAGCTCCTTTTTCTAAAAAATCCAATGGAGATTTTTCCGACGCGCAGCCGCAAACAATCACTTTTGCATTTGGATTCGCCTTGATTGCCTTGCCTACCGTTTGACGGCTCTTGCGCTCCGCCTCCGACGTTACCGCACAGGTGTTGATAACGTATAAATCTGCATTTTCAAGCTCTCTTGACACGGTATAGCCAAGCGTTTCCAGACCACGGATAATCGAACCACTTTCCACGTCGTTGACCTTGCACCCAAGGGTATACACAACCGCTTTCATCGAAGTTCACCCAGCGAAAACATCACGACGCTTGTCAATGCAACCGCCGCCGTCTCCGCACGTAATATTCTTTTTCCAAGCGTTACCGAAGCAAAACCCAAATCGTTAGCAAGCTGTTCCTCCGCTCTCGAAAATCCGCCCTCGCTACCGATTACAATTGCGGTTGAACCCTGTAATTTTTCTAAATCACACTTACTTTCGGTCGCAAATTCACAAGCAAATACCTTATTCTCGTAATCCTTAGCAAAATCGAGCGCCTTATCCAAGCCGTCGAAATACACCACCTCGGGCGCAACCGAGCGCAAGCACTGCTTTGCCGCCTCCTTGGAAACCTTGTTCAAGCGTTCGAGCTTGTTTGCATTCATATACGCCGAGGAATATTCCGAGGAAAATACCCCGATTTTATTCACGCCGAGCTCCACCGCTTTTTGGACGATGAACTCGTTTTTATCCGCATTTTTCAAATACCCGAACAAAAGACAAACGTCCGTCGCAGCCTCACGAGAGCCGAGCTCCGTTCGCACCACGTTGAGCGTCATGCGCTTTTTTTCTACGGCGGTAATCACAGCGGTATATTCCTTGCCGCTGTTGTCAAGTAAAATCACTTCGCTGCCAACCGAAAGCCGAAGCACGTTTTTCGCGTGCTCAAACTCCTCGCCACAAAGCTCGGTTTCTTCCCCAACTGTATCCACAAAAAATCTTTTCAACTGAGCCATGCTACCCCTCTTTCCATACAAACGTCAATTTTTATGCTGTAAAACAAGGGCAAACCATTCCCCTTTGCGTCTTTCTAATATGACCTGCATGCCCACAGCTTCGTAGGCTTCCTTAACCATTGCAAGTCGGCTTTCGATAATGCCGCTCAAAATCAAAACGCCGTCCTTTTTCAAATTTTTCGGAATGGACGGAGCGAGCATTTTTAAAACCTCGCCCGTAATATTCGCCATCATGATATCCCCCTGCACGTCCGTGTTTTCCAGGAGATTCGAATGCGCAACCACCGTCTTTTCCGCAACGCCGTTGAGCTGACTGTTATGGAGCGAGCTTTCTACGGCTTTCGAGTCAATATCGGTAAGATAGGCTTTCCCTGCGCCAAGCTTGATTGCGGAAATCCCCAAAATACCGCTGCCGCAACCAACGTCAATACACACAGACGCGGGCGTGATATATTCTTGCATAAGCTCGACACACATCGAGGTCGTTTCGTGTTCACCTGTGCCAAACGCCATATTCGAATCGAGCAAAACCACCTGTTTCCCCATAGCAGGTACGTAATCAATCCATTCGGGTACAACGACAATCTTACCCAAATGAATGGGACGAAAATGCTTTTTCCAAACGTCAATCCAATCGTCTCCATCCACAGTGCGCTTGGTATCCTCAAGCGTCCCGAAGGGTACAAAGCCCTCGCTTCTTTCTTTTGCGTCCTGCACGTCGCGTAAAATTGCAGGCAGCGTTTCCGCCGCAATATCCTCCGCAACGTAGCATTTTACAAGCACGTCGGAGGGTTTATTTT
>JAFUMY010000035.1 GCA_017482415.1 Clostridia bacterium | reverse complement strand
GTAATCGGGGATTCGGAGCTGGAAGAAGGCGCGATGAACGCGAAATGCATGGCAACGGGCGAGAGTGAACGGGTAACCTTTGAAAATGCAGTGGAATATTTTTTAGGCAAATAAGCAAAACTAACAACAAGGGAGAAAAAAATATGGTAAAATACGTAAACGGAAAGGATTTAGAAGAACTGATTGCGGGCTCGGACAAGACGGTATTTTGTGATTTTTGGGCGAGCTGGTGCGGTCCTTGCAGAATGCTTGCGCCGATTTTCGAGGACGTATCGGATAAATACGACGAGAAAGCAGTATTTGTGAAAATTGATATCGACGAAGAGGACAGCGAAAGCGCGGCGATTAAATACGGCATCACTTCGATTCCGAACGTTATCGCTTTCAAGAACGGCAAGCCCGTAGACAGCAGCTTAGGCTTTGTGCCCGAAGCAGTGCTTACGGCGTTTGTAGAAAGAAATCTTTAATAGACAAGTTAAAAAAAGACCGCGGCAACACACCGCGGTTTTTTCATGCTTTACGTTGAGGACCAAACCCCACAAAATTATATTTAAATTATATCCGTATACGCGGGCGCGCAAGCATTTTAAAAATTTTTATATTTTTTTGTTTAAACGCCGAAAGAACGGGTTACATATAGAATGTAAATAAATGTGCGCCGCGATAGTTGCGGCAAAAGGAGTTATATTATGGCAGGTAAAGTTATCGGTATCGACCTTGGTACCACCAATTCTTGTGTAGCGGTTATGGAAGGCGGCGAACCCGTCGTTATCGCAAACGCGGAAGGTTCGAGAACGACTCCCTCCGTCGTATCTTTCCAGAAAGACGGCTCGCGCGTAGTCGGTCAGGCAGCAAAGCGTCAGGCGGTTGCGAATCCCGATAAAACCATCATCTCGATTAAACGTCACATGGGTTCCGATTATAAAGTAACCGTAGACGATAAAGGGTATTCCCCTCAGGAAATCTCCGCAATGATTTTGGGTAAGCTCAAAGCAGACGCGGAAGCTTATCTTGGACAGAAGGTAACCGAAGCGGTTATCACGTGTCCCGCGTACTTCTCCGACAGCCAGCGTCAAGCAACCAAGGACGCAGGTAAGATCGCAGGCCTTAACGTGCTTCGTATCATCAACGAGCCCACGGCGGCTGCGCTTGCATACGGCCTTGATAAAGACAAGGGCGGCAAGGTCATGATTTACGACCTCGGCGGCGGTACGTTCGACGTTTCTATCCTTGAAATTTCCGACGGCGTATTCGAAGTTCTCGCAACGAACGGCGATACGAATCTCGGCGGCGACGACTGGGATAACAAGATTATTTCCTATCTCGTAGACGAGTTCAAGAAATCCCACGCAATCGACCTTTCCAAAGACAAAATGGCAATGCAGCGTTTGAAAGAAGCTGCTGAAAAAGCGAAGATTGAGCTTTCGGGTATGAACTCCACGAACGTAAATCTTCCCTTCATTTCCATGAGCGCAGACGGCCCTCAGCACTTGGACGTAACGCTGACGAAGCAGAAGTTCGAGGCGATGACCGCGGACCTTCTTGAAAGAACGGTTGCGCCCATGAAAGCGGCTATGCGCGACGCAGGGCTTTCGTACAGCGATATCGACAAGGTAATTCTTGTCGGCGGTTCGACCCGTATGCCCGCAGTCGTTGCAAAAGTAAAGGAAGTTACGGGCAAAGAACCCTTCAAGGGCATTAACCCCGACGAATGCGTTGCAGTCGGCGCAGCGGTTCAGGGCGGCGTTTTGACGGGCGAGGTTAAGGACGTATTACTCCTTGACGTTACGCCGTTGTCGCTTGGTATTGAAACCCTTGGCGGTGTGTTCACCCGTATCATCGACAGAAATACCACAATCCCCGTTAAGAAGAGCCAGATTTTCTCGACGGCGGCGGATAATCAGACGAGCGTTGACATCCACGTATTGCAGGGTGAACGTGAGTTCTGTAAGGACAACAAGACCCTTGGCAACTTCATGCTGACGGGTATTGCGCCCGCTCCTCGCGGCATTCCTCAAATCGAAGTTACCTTCGACATCGACGCGAACGGTATCGTGCACGTAACGGCACAGGATAAGGGCACGGGCAAGTCCACGGATATCACCATCACCTCCTCGACCAACCTTTCCGAAGAAGAAATCAATAAGGCAGTTAAGGAAGCAGAACAGTTCGCGGAAGAGGATAAGAAACGCAAGGAAAAAATCGACAACAAGCACAAGCTTGACGGCATGATCTTCTCCGTTGAACAGACGATGAAAGAGGCTGGCGATAAGATTGACGAAAACGACAAGGCTACCTTGCAGGCGGCAATCGACGCGGCGAAGAAAGAGCTTGAATCGGACGACGACGATAGAATCAAGGCGGCTTACGACAAGCTTATGCAGGACGTTCAGCCTGTATTTGCGAAGCTCTATCAGGCAAACGGCGGTGCTGCACCCGGCGCGGATTCTTCGGCTGACGCAAACGGCGACACCGAATTCCATCAGTAATAAATCGCATTTCAACCCGTACATGGGTAGGGCGAACGTATATGGGTTTGGGCAACCAAACCCTATTACGCTATTATATGGCGGCGAAAATAACGCTGCGGAAAGGTAAAAACTATGGCAGATAAAAAGAATTATTACGATATACTCGGCGTAGACAAAAAGGCTTCGCCTGAGGAAATAAAATCGGCGTATAGAAAGCTCGCGATGAAATACCATCCCGACCGTAACCAAGGCAACGCGGAAGCGGCGGAAAGGTTTAAAGAAATCAACGAAGCAAACGAAACGCTCTCCGATCAGCAAAAACGCGCGGCTTACGACTACGAGCTGGAACATCCCGGCATGGGTGGTTTCGGCGGCGGTGGCTTCGGCGGCTTCGGCGGTGGCGGCTTCGAGGATATTTCGGATATTTTCAGCAGTATCTTCGGCGGTGGTTTTGGCGGTAGCACAAGAACGCAGCAATCGTCGGTTGGCGAGGATATTCAGCGTGAAATGACGCTCTCCTTTATGGATGCGGCAAAGGGCTGTAAAAAGACGATTTCTTACGTTCGTAACGAGCCCTGCGTTAGCTGTCGCGGCACGGGCGCAAAGGGCGGCTCGGCATTCACGACCTGTGGCAAGTGCCAAGGCAAGGGGATTATCCAGCAGGTGCAAAACACCATGTTCGGGCGTACGATTCGTCAAATGCCCTGTCCCGATTGTAGCGGCTCGGGCAGAATCGTGAAAGAAAAATGCCCCGAATGTAAGGGCAAAGGCTCGCAGAGAAAGGAAACTACGGTCACGCTTGATATCCCTGCCGGCGTGGATACGAATAGCTATATTCGTAAAAAAGGCTTTGGTCAAGCGGCGCAAAACGGCGGCGCGCCTGGCGATTTGATTATCGTATTCCGCGTTGAACCGCATAAGCTGTTCGTTAGAGATCGGTTCGATTTAAAAATCGACGTACCCGTGTCCTATAAAACGGCGGTGCTCGGCGGCACAGTTAAGGTGCCCACGATCGACGACACGTTTGAATTCACGGTGCCTGAGGGTACCCAAAGCGGCACGGTATTCACCATTCGAGGTAAAGGTATTAAATCCCTGCGCGGCGGTACAGGCAACCTCATTATCCGCGTGATTGTGGAAATCCCGACCAAGCTCACCAAGGAACAAAAGAAAGCCCTGGAAAGCTTTGACGAGGGTGTGGAATTAAGACAGCACGACCGTATGAAGAGATACTCGGAGGGCGTAGAAAGCCTGTACGGACAAAAACCTTTTGAGAAATAAGAACGAAAACCCATTCGCTTTGGCGAATGGGTTTTAACTTTAAGCTATTGACAATGCGAATGAAAAGTGATAGACTAGAAGTAATAACACGAAAGAGGTGTGCTATGAACGGAAAAATTAAAAGATTACTCGCGCTTTTACTGTGTGGAACAATGGCGGTAAGCATGTTTGCTTGTGAAGACGCTGAGAATAAAGATGAAAACGATGGAAAAATTTCTTCTAGTCTATTTGGCGGGGTGACCAGCTCTTCTGAAAAGAATTCTTCCTCAAAAAACAATTCGAATAGTAGCTCGTCTTCAAGCAATAACGAAGGAAGCTCGTCTTGGTGGGGCTCTTCTTTGGATAGCTCAGAGGATAGTTCGGAAGATAGCTCGTCTTGGTGGGGGCCCTCTTCGGATAGCTCGTCTTCCTCGGATAATTCTTCGGATAGCTCGTCGGATGATGACGAGATTGAACAAATTAAGGGTATGATAGATCAGACTATTGAGTTTCAAGATCTTGGCGATGAGTTTGATTCGGATTATTATCCCGACAAGACGAAGATTAAGCAGCAGGAAGGTCGAATCGACGTAGCCATCGTATTCGAGGGTGCGGAAAAAGGCTGGCAGGCATTGGCGGCTGAATACGAGCGTATTCACAGCGGCGGTGTAGTCGTTCAATTGAACACCTCTCTTTCGGCGGACAAATATAAGGAAACGTTGAATTTCGAAGCAGGTAACTCCAAGACGGATTGGGATATCGTACAGGGTAACCTTTTGAACGATACTGCTAAGTATTGCGTAAATATGTATGCAGACGTGTATAAAAAGAACCCGTATGCAGGTGTAAATCACTATTGGGGCAACGTTTTGAACAGAGAAGCATATATAACGGGCAGCGTTGGTTCGGATACGAGCGTATACCTTTTGAACACGGAAAACCTGCAAACGGCATGGTTTGTAAACAAGGACGCAATGGATGCAGCGGTAGCAAAGGGCTATAAAAATGCAGAAGGTAAAGCGGAAAATCCCAAGACCTGGGACGACCTTATGAACCTTTGCGCAAAGATGGAAGAGGTAGGGTATGAAAATCCTCTCGGTATTTCGTTGGACGCTGAATCGGTAGACTCTAACCAGTTTACTTGGCTCCTTCGTATATATGGCGACTACTATTACAGAAACGAATACAATATGATTGT
>JAFUMY010000034.1 GCA_017482415.1 Clostridia bacterium | reverse complement strand
CCATTGTTTTGCAATACGTTCCGACGCAGGGTCGGTGACGTCGCAAGGGTTATGCGCGTCCGCGCCAATCACCACCGTGTTGCCAACCTCTGCGGCAATTTGAAAGAGCCGTTTATCGGGGTAATGCCGATTTGTTCGCAGGCCCAAAAGATTGATTTCTAAGGGAATATGCAACGCTTTTGCACCCTCGCAGAGCCTGCGATATTCTCGTTCAACCACCTCTTCGGGATAATGATAGCCTGCAAGGTCGGGATGTGCCAAATAGACAAAATCGCCTGTCTGCAACCCCTCCAAAATTTGCGAGATATACGCCGAAAACATCTTTTCGTCCGCAAGATAGGACGCATAGGGCGAGTTCAACTCGTTACCAAAAAAGTGCTGTCCCATAATGATATAATCGGGCGCAGCCGTTTTTAAAAGGCGCATGGCGTCGGCGTGATAAGCGGGATAGTATTCGAGTTCAAACCCAAGCAAAATACGAATATCCTTTTCGTATTCCTTTTTTAGGCTACGAACGCTATCTACATAGTCTTCCATTTGGTCTACGCGCATGCGGTGGTCGGAACAAAAGCCGTTTGGAAAGGGATAGGGGGCGTGATCGGCAAAGCCAAGCACCTGTAAGCCCCTTTCAATCGCCTTTTCTACGTATTCGCGGTCTTCGCCGTTCGCGTGTTTACAGCGCGTTGTATGCGTATGGTAATTGTATAGCATTAAAGCACCTTCGAAAGGAAATCGCGCAGACGCTCGTCTTTCGGATTCGCAAAGAATTCTTCGGGGTTATTCTCTTCCTTGATTACACCGTCGTTCATGAAAATAACGCGGTTTGCAACCTCTTTTGCAAAGCCCATTTCGTGCGTAACCACGACCATGGTCATGCCGTCTTCAGCAAGCTCGGTCATAACCTTTAAAACCTCGCCGACCATTTCGGGATCGAGCGCGGACGTAGGTTCGTCAAAGAGCATGATTTCGGGGTTCATCGCAAGCGCGCGAACGATTGCGATACGCTGTTTCTGACCGCCCGAAAGGGTAGCAGGGTATGCGTTCGCTTTGTCGGCGAGCCCGATTTTTTCGAGCAGCTCCATCGCCTTTTCAACCGCTTCTTCCGTGGTCATTTTCTTGAGCTTTACGGGCGCGAGAATAACGTTTTGTAAAACGGTGAGGTGGGGGAAGAGATTGAATTGCTGGAATACCATACCGATTTTTTGGCGGTGGAGATTGATTTTTTGCATTGTTTCTTTCTCAATCGCCTTTTCCGTTTCGCGGGTAGCGCGGTATTGCGCTTCAAGCTCTGCATATTTCGCCTTTGCTTCCTCGTCAAATTTTTTCTCTTTCTTTAAAGCAAGCAGTTCTTTCATTTGGCGTTTTAAGTAGACGCGTTCATTTTTATAGATTAAATCGTCCTTGAACTTGATTTCGCCGGCCGAGGGCATTTCGAGGAAGTTCAAACAGCGCAGGAAGGTGGATTTACCGCAGCCCGAAGGGCCGATGATCGCGACCACGTCCCCCTTGTAGATGTTGGTGTTAACGCCTTGCAGAACATTCAACTTACCGAAATTCTTGTGTAAATTTTTAACCTGTAATAAAGGTTTTCTATTATCGGTCACTTCTTGCCAACCTCCTTTCCAGAAGTTTCAAAAGATAGGTTAAAAGCAATACGACCGCGAGGTACATCAGCGCGATAATAATATAGGGCGCGAACGGATCGTACGTTCTTGCGATGATATTTTCTGCTACTTTGGTAAGGTCGAGAACGCCGATTGTACCGACGATGGACGTTTCCTTGATAAGCGCGATGAATTCATTACAGAACGGGGGCAAAGCGCGGCGAATCGCTTGCGGTAAAACAATGTGAATCAAAACCTGAATCTTGCTTAACCCGAGGGAATTGCCTGCTTCAAGCTGACCGTCGTCCACACTTTCGAGACCGCCGCGGATGATTTCCGCAACGTATGCGCCTGAGTTAATGCCGAACGTCAAAATTGCAACCCACATACTGGGTACGGCAACGAGGACAATCAGGTACATAATTAAAAGCTGTACGTATACTGGCGTACCGCGGAAGATAGCGAGATATATATCGCAGATTTTACTGCCGATACACATCTTGCTGTATTTTTTATTGGTATATTTGATTAAAGCAACGATAATGCCGAGGATGCAACCGATGAAGATGGAACCCAAGGAAATGAGCAGTGTTCTGCCTAAGCCCTCGAAATACCAAACCCAACGGTCGCCTTTCAGCGCGTCGTAAAAACTGTCAAACATAAAAACTCCTTTTTACACACAAAAGCAGAACCTTAAAAAGGCTCTGCCTTTGCGATGGATGATTATACTGAATTATTTAACGAGCTTATTTGCAGGGAGTTCGTCGATTACGACAACGTCGCACTTACCAGCTTTCAAAGCAGCGAAAGCGAGGGGACCGTTTTCATAAGGGATAACTTCTGCACCGCTGTCCTTCAATACGCCTGATTTGATTGCTTCGTCGATAAGAATCCAGCCCGTCGTGCCTTTCTGAACGCCGATTTTCTTACCTTTCAACTGTTCAACGGTCGAGAAGGCTTCCGCTTCTTTACTGATGATAGATTGTACGGTGGAGAAGTAGGTGTTTGAGAAATCAACTTTTTCCAAACGTTCTGCGTTTACGGTCATACCGGCTGCGCCGACTGCGTTATCTTCCGTAGCAACTTTACCTACGATACCGTCGAAGTCCATATCATTGAACTGAACCTTCATGTTCAATTCTTCAGCTACGAGTTCCATAATATACATATCAACGCCGACAATGTTGTTCTTATCGTCGCGGAATTCGAAGGGCTCGAATGCTGCGTTCGTGTAAACCTGCAACGTACCTGCGGTGTTGTCGCTAAGGTTCGCGAAGGTAAGGCTTACGGAAGGGGTTTTGCTTTCGGAAACTTCCTGATAATAGGTTACGATTTTCGCTACGTCGATTTCATCAATGACCTTATTCATAGCGGTGAGAATTTCCGCTTTCTTGGAAGCGTTTTTACCGATTGCGAAAGCGTACTGCTCGTTGCTGTCCGAAGCAATGTTTTTTGCGACGTAGCCGTCGTCTTTGTTACAAGCAGCAAAACCAAACGTTGCGAATGCCGCTACCGTTGCTAATACGGTTGCCAAAATCTTTTTGAGTTTCATAATTGTTTTCTCCTTTTTATATAGTGTAATAAATTACAATTGTGAGTTTCATT
>JAFUMY010000033.1 GCA_017482415.1 Clostridia bacterium | reverse complement strand
TAAATACTATGGATTTCTTTGAAGAAATATGCTATAATATTTAAAATGCGTAATTGCGTGCCGTTTTGGAGATAATTGCAGCACGTAACGTTATAAGGAGGAAGTCTTTTATTATGCAGCCCAAATACAAAAGAATCTTGTTGAAGCTCTCGGGCGAAGCCCTCGCAGGCGATCAGCGTTTCGGTTTAAATCACGAGGTCATCGCGCCCGTGGTTGAACAGATTGTTCAAATCCATAATATGGGCGTTGAGGTCGGGCTTGTTATCGGCGGCGGGAATTTCTGGCGCGGCAGACAGGGCACGAGTATGGACCGCACTACCGCTGACCATATGGGTATGCTCGCTACCGTTATGAACTCCCTTGCCATGATGGACGCTATCGAACAACGCGGCGTGCCTGTTCGGGTACAGACTGCTCTTGATATGGTGTCCTTGGCAGAGCCGTTTATCCTGCGTAAAGCCATTCGGCATTTTGAAATGGGCAGGGTCGTTATTTTCGCTTGCGGTACGGGGAATCCCTACTGCTCCACCGATACGGCGGCGGCGCTTCGCGCTTGCGAAATCGACGCGGATATCCTTCTTATGGCAAAGAACGTGGACGGGATTTATGATTCCGACCCCAAAACCAACCCCAACGCAAAGAAATACGAGTCCCTCAAATACGCCGATATCATCAATCGCGGCTTGAAGGTAATCGATTTCACGGCGGCGACCATGTGTATGGAAAACGACGTTCCCACCCTTGCGTTCGGCTTGAACGAGGAAAATTCCATCGTGCGCGCCGTTTGCGGGGAAGAGCTCGGCACCATGATTTCCGTATAATAAGTTAAAAAGAAAAATAAAAGCGATTAAGGAGACGTATTATGATTGAAAATGAAAAAATTGAAGAGATGATGCTCGAACTGGAAGAAAAAGCGGAGAATACCCTCAATGCTTTGGATAGAGATTACGGCGCAATCCGCACGGGCAGAGCAAATCCTCGTATTTTGGATAGACTCGAAGTAGAGGCTTACGGCGGTATGAGCAAGCTTGTAGAGCTTGGTAACGTATCCGCTTTGGACGCGAAATGCTTGCAAATCAGCCTTTGGGATAAATCCCTCTTAAAAGCAGTTGAAAAGGCGATTTTGCAATCGAATATCGGGCTCACGCCCTCCAACGACGGTAACGTAATCCGTCTTGTGTTCCCCGATATGACCGAGGAACGCCGTCGTGAGCTGGTAAAACAGGCGAAGAAGATGGGCGAAGAATCCAAGGTAGCCGTGCGCAATCACCGCCGTGACGCGATGGACGTTATCAAGAAAATGAAGACGGCGAAAGAGCTGTCCGAGGACGAGGCTTCGGGCTGCGAAGCGGACGTTGAAAAGCTGGTTTCCAGCTATATGACGAAGCTTGAAGGAATTATTGCAAACAAAGAAAAAGAATTGATGTCTATCTAAGCCATGGGTAAGAATACAATAATCGAGGGGGGGAGATTCCCCAAACATATCGCCATTATCATGGACGGGAACGGGCGTTGGGCGAAACGCCGTTTGTTGCCGCGTTCGGTAGGGCATAAGCATGGCATGGAACGCATGATTGGGCTCATGGAACGCGCGTTCGAGCTTGGCGTGGAATATATCACCGTGTACGCCTTATCTACGGAGAATTTGAAACGCCCCAAGGAAGAAATCGACGGGCTGTTCAACCTCATGCGCAACCATTTCAGGGAATATATCGGCAGAGTTTGTGCCAAAGGCGTGCGCTTGCGCGCAATCGGCGATACCTCCCTTTTGCCTGAGGATTTGCAGCAGATTTTGAAAGACTCGGAAGCGGAAACCGCAAAATACGAGGGTAAAGGTATCAACGTAGCCGTTTGCTACGGCGCGCGCGATGAGATCGTGCATGCGGTCAACCGCGCAATTGAGAAAGGGGAAAAGGTGACGGAGGAGAGCTTTGCAAACCTTTTATATACCGAAGGGATTCCCGACCCAGACCTCATTATTCGCACGGGTAAAGAGGTGCGCCTTTCCAACTTCCTTTTGTATCAGGCGGCGTATTCGGAGCTCTATTTCTCCAAGAAAATGTTTCCCGAATTTTCCGACCGTGACTTGGATAAGGCGATTAAGGAATTTTCGAAAAGAACCCGCCGTTTTGGTAAGACGGACGATCAGTTAAAAAAGTAAATTTATACAAAAGATAGGGGCAGGTATGCGTTCAACGAGAAAAGCTCGGTATGCGCCGCCCCTTGGTTTTTTATCAATACGATGAAAAAGTCCGTTTGAAACGGACGAGGAGACGGCATGAAAATTCGGCTCATATCGGGATCGTGCTATATCGCGATTTTGGTAGCATTTTTCTGTTTAAAAATCTTTTTACCGTATGGGGATTTTTATTTCGACGCGCTCATTTATGCGTTTACGCTGCTTGGTACGTTTGAAATGCTCCGTGCGGTGAAGGACAAAACCACGAAGGTTGAAAAAATCCTCGTGTATGCGTATGCGGCGGCGTGTATTCCTGCTTGTGCGATTAGTGAATACGTGTCCGGGGCAGGCTTTACGGCGGTGGCGATTTGCACCCTTGTCTTTGCATTGGCACTGTTGTCCTTGCTCGTAATCCGTTACGAGGAAACAAGTCTGGAAAGCCTCGGCTTTTCCTTGCTTTCCGCGGTATATCCTACGGTGCTGTTGTCCGTTTTGGTGCTCACCAACCACGCTGCTTCATTGGAGCTTTGGCGGTTTGGTTTTGATTCCCGATTGCTGATTTTATTCGTATTCGTGGTAACCCCTTGCGCCGATTCGATTGCCTACGTGTTCGGTAGATACTTAAAGAAATATTTTCCGAAAAAGATGGCGCCTACCCTCAGCCCGAATAAGACGGTGATTGGCGGTATTGGCGGTTTGGTTGGCGGTATGCTCGGTGCGCTTGCGTTGTATTTTATCTATAACGCCATTGCAGGCTCTTACGCGCAAATGCACGTTTGGCTGCCGATTTATCTTGTTATCGGGCTGCTTTCTTCCGCCGTTACGGCGTTTGGCGATCTTGTGGAAAGCTGTATTAAACGCAAGGTCGGGTTAAAGGATATGGGCAATATCATGCCCGGCCACGGCGGCGCGCTCGACCGTTTGGATAGCGTGCTTTTCGCCGCGCCGTTTATCTATTTCGCTTACCACGTCGTTTGTTGGATTTTGTAAAATTTCGGAGAAATACTTATGAAAACGATAGCCTTGATTGGTTCGACGG
Source organism: Clostridia bacterium (assembly GCA_017482415.1). Lineage (GTDB taxonomy): Bacteria > Bacillota > Clostridia > Christensenellales > Borkfalkiaceae > Scatosoma. The sequence goes on along the minus strand of JAFUMY010000033.1, from coordinate 19,411 downwards.
GCTCTATCGGCAGACAGGTCTGCTCGGTCGTGCGCCGTCACAGCGATAAATTTAAAATCAAAAGCCTTGTCGCAAATGCTTCCGAACAGCTCTTTTTAGAGCAGGTTAAGGAGTTTATGCCCGAGTACGCCGCACTTGCGGACGAAGCCGCAGGCAAGCGTATTGCGGATAAAATACCGCAAGGGGTCAAGTTTGGTTACGGTGAAAGGGCGGCAGAGGAGGCGATTTCGCACGGCGAAGTTGCCTTTGTTGCGGCGACGGGTTTTGCAGGGCTGAAATACAGCTTGAAAGCGATTGAGCAAGAGAAACCCTTGGCACTTGCGAATAAAGAAACCCTCGTTTGCGGGGGCGAACTGGTCATGGGTCAGGTCAAGAAAAAGGGCGTGGATTTGATGCCTGTGGATAGCGAGCATTCTGCGCTTTGGCAGGCGTTGCATTTCCGCTGCGATGCACCTTTCCGTAGACTCATCATCACGGCAAGCGGCGGTCCATTCTATGCATACACCCCCGAACAGCTTCAAAACGTAACACCCATGTCCGCGTTGAAGCATCCTACTTGGCAGATGGGCGCGAAGATTACAATCGACAGTGCGACTCTTTTGAATAAGGGGTTTGAGGTAATTGAAGCGAAATGGCTGTATGACGCGCCGTTGAAAAAAATCCACACGCTCGTACAACCCGAAAGTATCATTCATTCGATGGTGGAATTTGACGACGGCGGGATTTTGGCGCAGCTTAGCTATCCGACTATGGAGCTTCCCATTCAGCTTGCGCTTACCTATCCCGAACGCTTTGATTGCGGTTTAAAACCGCTCGATTTCGAGAGCTTGGGCGCAATTCGCTTTTTACCGCTCGAAAGAAAACGTTTCCCTTGTTATGACCTCGCGCTTAAAAGTGCGGAACTTGGCTATAATTATTCCTGCGCGTTAAACGGTGCGGGTGAGGTTGCGGTGCACGCATTCTTGGACGGAAGGATACCTTTCTTGAAAATTGCGGACACTATAGAGACAGTCCTTGAAAAGACGGAGCGCATGACTCCCGATTCGTATGCCGTTTTAGTGGAAACGGACGCTCGGGCGCGCGCTCTGGCGAGAGAATATATTAAGAATATGGAATGAGGTAAAAAGTGGTGTTAAATTCGTTATTGATTGCAGCGTTTATGAAGAGTGTCGGCGGCGTATTGTTGGCGATCTTGATTTTACTTGCGATGGTAACGATACACGAATTTGGGCATTACGTAGCGGGTAAAATCCTTAATTTTAAAATCACGGAGTTTTCCGTTGGTTTCGGCCCCGCGCTGTTTAAAAAACGCAGTAAAAAATCGGGCGAGCTGTTTGCCCTGCGCTTAATTCCCTTGGGCGGCTATTGCGCCTTTGACGGCGAGGACGACTTTGACGACGAGGCGGAAAACGACGAAAAAGAGCAGGAAGAGCCGTTTGAAGAGCTGACCGTGAAAACGGAAAACGATGGGGGCATGGACGAGGCGAATGCCGAAACGGAAGTAGCGTCAGAGTATCCCGAACCGAAAGGCGAACGCTTTAACGACCAAGCGCCTTGGAAGCGGATTATCGTCTTAATCGCAGGCGCGACCATGAACTACCTGCTTGCGTTGGGACTGATTTTTATCATGTTTGGTTGTTTGGGACGTCCCATGTACAAGGTTGATAATTTTCTGACGGAAGAACCGACCGCAGGGGCAACGGCAACCGAAACGGTTATAACGCCTGAAAACGTCCTCGAGCTTGGGGATATCATCAAAGAAGTGGACGGGAAGGACGTCTATATGATTACCGACTATATGACCGCGCTTGACGGTAGAAAGAAAGGGGAGCAAATCCCTGTAACCGTTATTCGTGAGGGCGAGGAGCGCGTTGTATTTTTGACGTTGGCGGCGGATGCGAATATCCAAAATATGTCGGATACGCACAACCTTTTGACGGCGATGGGGATTCAATCGATGCATGCCGAGCCGCAAAAGCTGGAATTTTTCGAGACAATCGGAAATTCTTTTGTCTATTCCTTTAAACTTGCAGGGACAGTGCTTCGTTCCTTGGGCGAGCTGTTGACGGGGAAATTGAGCATCACGGCGATGGGCGGGCCCGTTACAACCATCAAGGTTACGGCGCAAGCCTCGGCAAGCGGGCTTTTGTCTTTCTTAAACGTTGCGGCACTTATCGGTGTAAACCTTGCCGTGTTCAATCTGTTGCCCGTGCCTGCGCTCGATGGCTGTAAGGTGATTTTCTGCATCATCGAATGGATAAGAAAAAAGCCCGTGAATCGCAAAATCGAAACGATTATCCACTTGGCAGGAATCATTTTCCTGTTCGGTTTTGCAATCCTCGTCGATCTTTTACAATGGATTTTATAAAATTTTTCAAAAAAGTTACGAGTGTCAAGTAAAAATGCTTGACACTTATATTTTTTATTGCTATAATAGCAAAGGTTAACAAGGGAGGTGGAGCGAATGAAAGACGATTTAGAATTTCTTCGGCTCTGGGATTTATATTCCCCTTTGTTGACGGCGACGCAGCGAGAAATCACCGATTTGTATTTCAACTACGACCTTTCGCTTGGTGAAATTGCAGAGCAGAAAGGGGTATCTCGGCAAAGTGTATCCGACTGTCTGCAAAAATGCAGAAAGCAGCTTGTAAACTACGAGGAAAAGCTCCGTTTTGCGAAAGCGCTTGACGAGCTGAGCGCGGAGTATTCTGCGTACATGACGGTTGTGAAACGGTTTATCGACGGTGAAAGGGCAAACTTTTCAAAGCTTCAAGAGCTTGAAAGTGCACTTTCCGCCGTGTATGAGGAGTTCGGCGCAGAGACGACGGCGCAAGACGGAAACGAAATTATAGGAACGGTATTCCGCGCGGAGGAATAAGGAGTAATCAATGGCTTTATTCGGTTCATTATCGGAAAGATTAAATCATATATTTTCGAAGCTTACGAAGCGAGGTAAGCTGACGGAGCTTGAAATCCGCACGGCGATGCGTGAAGTACGCGTGGCGTTGCTGGAAGCGGACGTCAACTTAAAGGTAGCCAAGCAATTTATTGCAGACGTTTCGGAAAAGGCGGTCGGTCAGGAAATTTTATCCTCGCTGAACCCTGCACAGCAAGTTATCAAGATTGTCAACGACGAGTTGATTGAGCTGATGGGCTCGAAAAACGCGAAGATTGAGGTTTCGCCCAAGCTCCCCACCGTGATTATGATGTGCGGTTTGCAGGGCGCAGGTAAAACGACCCTTTGCGGTAAGCTTGCGTTGCAGCTGAAAAAGCAGGGCAAACGGCCGTTGCTTGTGGCGGGGGATATCTACCGTCCTGCGGCGATCACGCAGTTGCAGGTCGTTGGTAAAAACGCGCAGGTCGAGGTGTTTGAAAAGGGCACGCAGAATCCTGTAAAAACGGCAAAGCAAGCGATTGATTACGCGCGGTCGATGAACTACGACACGGTGATTTTGGATACGGCAGGCCGTTTACAAATCGACGATACGCTGATGAAAGAGCTTGAAAATATCAAGAAGGAAATCGACGTAACGGAAACGCTGCTCGTAGTAGACGCAATGACGGGTCAAGAAGCGGTGAACGTTGCCGAAACCTTTAACGCAAGGCTGAACGTAACGGGCGTTATTTTGACGAAGCTTGACGGTGACACACGCGGCGGTGCATGTCTTTCGATTAAAGCGGTTACGGGCAAGCCGATTAAGTTTATAGGCGTAGGCGAAAAGCTTGGCGATCTCGAACCGTTCTATCCCGACCGTATGGCGTCGAGAATCCTTGGCATGGGCGACGTACTTTCGTTGATTGAAAAGGCGCAGCAAGCGATTACGGAAGAGGACGCGAAGAAGATGCAGCAGAAAATGCTGGCAAACACCTTCACGTTGAACGATTATTTAGAGCAGTTTTCGATGATGAAAAAGATGGGCGGTGCTTCGGCGATGCTTTCCATGCTGCCTGGCGCAGGGAAGCTGAAGGTGAACGAAGGCGACATTGATGAAAAGAAAATCGAAAGAACGAAAGCGATTATTCTTTCGATGACGAAACAAGAACGTGACAATCCGTCGATTATTGATAGTAAGAGAAAGCGCCGTATCGCGGCAGGCTCGGGCACGACGGTACAGGATATCAACCAGCTTTTGAAACAGTTTGAGCAGACAAAAATGCTCATGAAGCAGTTGAAGGGTGGAAAGGGTAAATTCCGTTTACCTTTTTAAACGACGTGACGTTGTATCACGACAAGAGGTCAAGGAACTTAGTTCCTTGCGGATTGTAAAGGCAGAGCCTTTACGCAGGTATGGGCGGCAGCCCATCAATAGTTAGCCATTCCGAAAGCAATCATAATGCTATTTGTTGATTACAGTTTGTTGACAGTAAGAAACTGAAAAGCGAAAGGGAAAGATAGAAAGACTTGGATGCATCCCGCGTTGCTTGCGCTAATAACGCCGTTAGGCGTTCTATACGCGAAGCGTAAAAGGAAAACCAAACAACCTTCTACTCAAGCGTGCAAAAGCGTTCTGTAAAAATCATACAACAGTCAAAAACGGCGCAAGCCGTGGAAATAGAAAGAAAAAAATTTTAAGATACTTTGGAGGTATTTATCATGGTAAAAATGAGACTTTTCAGAATGGGCGACAAAAAGAACCCTATCTACCGTATCGTAGTTGTTGACAGCAGAAAGGCTGCAACGGGCGAATACATCGACTGCGTTGGTCATTACAGACCTACCTGCGACCCCGTAGAACTTACGGTTGACAACGCAAAAGCACAAGACTGGCTTGCAAAAGGCGTTCAGCCCACCGAAACGGTTAAGAACTTGCTTGTAAAAGCAGGTGCGATTGAAAAGAGCGCGAAACTCAGCCCTTCCAAGACGAAAGGCAAGAAATCGAAATAAGTAACGGCAAGCTTGGCTTGCGGTTATTCGATTCGGTTTTAGGAGGACGATATGCTGGATTTGATCAAATACATTGTCGGTCAGTTCGCAGAGGACAAAGAAAACGTCGAATACGTAGTCAACGAAAAGGACCGCGCAATCGAAGTTACCGTTATCCTTTCCCCCTCGGACATGGGCAAGGTAATCGGAAAGCAGGGTAAAATCGCGAAAGCAATGCGCACGATTGTACGCGCTGCAACCCCTGCAAGCAGTAAAAAATACGTGATTGAAATCCGCGAACGCGGCGGCGACGCAGTAGACGTAGACGCGGAATAATTCGACCCCGTAAAAGGCGAAAAAAAGGCTTTCTCAACAAAAGCCTTTTTTTGCCATTGTAAAAACGTGATAGGCAGGTATGCGTTTAAGCGCAATTCTGCCTCGATAAGGAGTAGACGTATGGACCGTCTTGTTATAGGTGAAGTATTAAAGCCGCAGGGTATCCGCGGCGAGTTAAAAGTCAAAACGTTCACCGATTATCCCGAGGACGTAAAGGCGTTCGGTACGGTATATATCGACGATAAACCCTATAAAATCCTTTCCTTTCGCGTAGGGCCTGACGGCGCTGCGTATTTGGGCTTGCGCGGCATTCCCGACCGTAACGCAGCAGAGCTTTTCCGCGGTAAAAAGCTGGAGGGGGAACGCGAAGACGCGCCCGAGCTCGAAGAGGGGAGATATTATATTGTGGACATTCTTGGGCTTTCCTGCGAAACAGAAGAAGGGGAAGTGCTTGGGAAAGTGGAGCGTATCGACAACCTTGCTTCGGACGTATACACCATAGAAAAAGCAGGGAAAAGAATCCTCTTCCCTGCCGTAAAAGGCGTGATAGCCAAGGTCGATCTTGAGAACGGAAAACTGATCGTGAAAAAATCGGTTTTCGACGAGATCGCCGTATATTAAACGGTTGTTTGTTCGTTTTTGCCGTTCGGGTGTTCTTTATTCAGTCGCATAACGGTAGAAAGAAAGGCTTTCGAGGAGAGTACGAATATGCCTACCGCCACGACGAGCGCTGCGTCGATAAAGACGTAGGAATTATAGCCCAAGCTGTATACCCAGACGTTTTGTCCTTCCGCGTAAGCTTCAAAGGCGAGCGCGCCTGACAGCACGTGGCAGATAAACCGCATACAGCCAGCGAGGACCGCGCCGATAGCAAATTTGACCTGCGGCAGTTTTTTAGGAACAGGAAGCTTGCGTGTCAGACCTGCCAATCCGACGGCGGAAAAGGCGATGGGATAATCGAGCAGGAACTGCGCGGGATGGATAAGCCAAGGATCTTGAACGGCTTGTAAAATACCGTATACAAATCCTACAAACACACCCTTTTTTGCGCCGAAGATATAGCCGTACAGCATCAGAGGCAATAAGCTGACGAGGGTTACCGAGCCGCCTGCGGGCATATCCCAAAGCTTGATATAGGACAGGGCAAAGCTCATAGCAGTGCAAATTCCTGCATAGGCAAGCGCGTGAGAGTCGAAGGTGAGCTTTTGTTTATCGAACAGGCTCAAGCCGACGATTGCAGCTACGGCGAGAAGCGCGGAGATATACAGCGCGAGCTGCTTTACCGTTGCAGAATCGGAGTTATAATATCCATCGTTCGCAATCTTTTTATTATAATAGATCGCGAGGCAAACGAGCGCGGAAATCAAAGCGATTGCGGTAAGGATTCCCCCACAGAGTGCGATGAGCTTTTTGCGGGTCGGCGCATATTTTGCCGAAACGGCGAACGCTACGAGCGCGCAGAGCGCAAGCGCGGCGAGTACGACAAGCGGAATCAAAACGAATTGAACGAGTGCCTGCTTATCGAGCCAGTTTTCCTCGGCGTAGGCGTCGCTGTAATGCTTGGCGATATCGAGGGAAAAGAGCAAGATTGCAAGGGCAAGCAGATAAACGAACAACCCGAAGAGGGTGTATTTCAGTACCCTGGCAAACATGGTGCGTTTTACGAAAAAAAGTATAAAACAGGCTACCATGGCTGCGATGACGAGTCCGACAGTCGTCCATTTTGCAATCGGTTCGACAATGTCGAAGACGCTTGCTGTCAAGAGTGAAGAGAGAAACATAAAACCTCCTTTTGTTCCGCCGCACGTTCGGTTTTTTAAGGAAAAACAAAACACCCGACAATGCTTTTCGCTTGTGGGTGTCAAAGTTCCTTGTTGCCGTAAGCAGAATATAAAAATATTCTTTTGACGGTACAAAACGGTTATCGATCTCTCGCTCAGGTATTACCCTGCCGATTCAAATGGTATAATCTCAGCCTTTTTCAAGGCACCCACGACGGATACACTATAAAATTTTGTATTTTCATTATAGAACAAAAAAATCCCTTTGTCAACAATACGATAATAAAAATATAAAAAAAGAGGAAAAAACAATGCGCTACGATTTTTATGCGTATATGGATAGAATGAAATATATTAAGCGTTGGCAGCTTATGCGCTCGGTACGGGAAGAGAATATTATGGAGCATTCTCAAAACGTAGCGGTGATTGCGCATGCGCTCGTTACCATCCACAACGACGTTTACGGTGGCAATGCGGACGTGTTAAAGACGGTACTGTATGCCATGTATCATGAAACGAGCGAGGTTGTCACGGGGGATCTTCCCACGCCAATCAAGTATTATAATAGGAGTATTCACGGCGCGTACAAAGAGCTGGAAAAGAAAGCGAGTGAGAAGATTGTTTCCACGCTGCCCAAGGAAATGCAGGGCAGTATCGTACCGTATGTGCTTGCGGACGAAGAGAGCATAGAATACAAGCTTGTCAAGGCGGCTGACCGTTTGGCGGCGTATATCAAATGCTTGGAAGAGCTGCGCTCGGGCAATAGTGAATTTTCGAAAGCAAAAAAATCGATTGAAGAGGATCTTCATAGTCGCAGTATGCCCGAAATAGAATATTTCTTCGAGCATTTTATCGAGTCGCTGTCATTGACTCTCGACGAGCTCGACGTTTAAACAGCGTATAAGCTTCGTATTTCTTTGTCGGGCTTGCGTTTTGTCTTGGTCACGTACGTTTATGTACGCTCCCTGCGATAAATCCGCGCCCTCCTTGAACTACTCGCTTCTCCGCAGTTGTAAGCTTGGCTCGAACCGAGTGGTTAACGAGCGAAAGAGAAGGATAGAAAAGACGTGCTGTAACGGACGCTATCACATAATTTTCAAATACTTATAAACATACAAACAAATTCAAAGGCTATAATATAATAGACAACAGTCGATTGAAATTGATTGAAAGGAGACTTTATGGCAAGAATCCTCAAAAATATTTTGCTCGTAGGCGCGCTGAGTGCGGTGATTTGTACGACAGCTGCGTGTTCGGGTGGAACGGCATACGACCTTGCCGTTAAAAACGGTTTTACGGGCACGGAGGCGGAATGGCTCCAAAGCCTGCACGGCGCAGACGGCGAGGACGGTAACAATCTAACGGCAGCAGACCTTTATGCGGAAGCGCAGAAAAACGGTTTTACGGGCACCTATATTGAATTCTGTCAAAAGGTATTGCAGGTGAACGTCAACGAGGATAACGACACGGATACGGTAGCAAAAAACGTCATGTCCGTCGTCAGTATCTATTGCGGCTTTTCCCAGACCGTCGGCGGCGGTATGTGGGGGAACGCCCAAAGCAAGTATTATAGCGCGGCAGGCAGCGGCGTTATCATCGATTTGAATAAAGAGGCAGGCAACGCGCTCATCGTTACGAATTATCACGTGGTTTACGATTCGTCAAGCGATACGAAGGGTATTTCGGATATGATTTATCTCTATACCTACGGTGCTTTAAACCGTTTCTCTCCCGACACGGGCGATGAGTACGGCGACGGCATGCGCGCTACCTATATCGGCGGTGCGATGGATTATGATATCGCGCTCCTTAAAGTCGAGGGTAGCGAATATTTAAAGAGCAGCCTTGCAACCGAAGCGCAGTTTGCAAACTCCGACGAGGTTTGCTTGGGTGAAAAGGTGTTCGCGGTCGGTAATCCCGACGGTGCAGGTATTGCGGTAACGGGCGGTATTATTTCGGTGGAATCGGAGTATATTACGATGTCCTCTACGGACGGCAAGGGCTCGGTAGATTACCGAGTGATGCGTACAGACGCGGCAATCAATCACGGCAATTCAGGCGGTGCGCTCTTTAACGCCGAGGGGGATTTAATCGGTATCACGAACGCAAAGAACGTCGATACGGACGTGGATAATATGGGTTATGCCTTGCCGAGCACGCAGGTGAAAAATCTCTGCGATAATATTTTGGCGAATACGACGGACGGTGTTGGTTCGGTAAAAGTAGCTCGTCTTGGCGTTGAGGTTACGCCTTCGGCTTCCGTGCCCTATTACGACGCAAACGGTAATCTCCGTATCCGTGAAGAGGCTATGGTGGCAAAGGTATCCAGCGCAAGCAGCGCCGCTTATAATATTTTAAAGGTCGGTGACGTATTCCAAGCGATATCGATTGGGAATGGCGAATGGGTAGAGCTCAAACGCCAATACCAGCTTAACGACCTGCTCTTGACCGTTCGAAAAGGGGATACGGTGAATTTCAGAATCAAGCGTGACGGCTCCGTAACGACCGTTAGTGTGAACTTTAATAAAGACAGCTATTTCGCTGTATATAGCTAAGCTACGATACAAAAGAGAATTACACCTTTCGTGGAAGAATAAATCAAATCACTCAAAACTTCTCTTTTATGTTTTTGTGGAAAAGCGCAATCGATTTGTCGATTGCGCTTTTTCCTTGCTTTTTCGTGGTTTTTTTCGCCGTTTGCCCCTTGACAATTTCCGTTTTTTTTAGTATACTAAAAAAAAGTGCGTTTGCGCGAGGGGAGGATAGATATGCGTACGGAAGAATTGATTGCGGCGGTATCGGAATTATCGAAGGAAAATGAAAAATTCGAGGAGCTTCGGACGGGCTTGCCGCTTGGGAAAGACGTCAGCGATGCGATTGTTTTATCGCAAAAACGCGAAAAACCGTTGACCATTCGCAATACCTGCGTTACGGGCAAGGGCAGAACCGCCTTTATCCGCCGACTTGCCGTCACACTTTCCTGCTTGTATGAAAAAAGCGAGGCATGCTTTTTCGTGCTCTCTCCTCGTCACGAATACGGGGAATTGTTGCGCCTTCGTTCCGCTGACGTGACCGTTCCGTATATCCGTGACAAGGCGGATATTGAAAGCGCAGTGACGACCTTGAAAGAGCTTATCAATATGCGCAAAGAGGGGAAGGGTTATCCTCGCTTAATCCTCATACTTGACGGACTGGACGAGCTGCCCGAGTGCAACGAAAACGGAGATTTCGCGGTCTATCGCGATATCTATGATATCGTCATGCGTAGGACGGACGTGGACGTTATTACGGGCGCAGAGCTTATGAAGAGTATTTTCAGCGGCTATCCCGGCGCGTTTGTGGGCGTGGGGAATTGCTTGGTCAGCACGAGAGAAGAGGGGAAAGCGGACGTTACCTACGTCAACGACGATTCCTCGTTGACCCTGCCGCTGCCGATGACCTATCCCAGCGAACCGTCCGTTATGGAAAGTATTATTTTCTTGAATTCCGTACCCGGCGTTTCGCCCGAACAAACGGACGGGGAATAAGCTTCCGTACATATGAAACAGGAACAATTCGACTTTCATCAAATACCTGCCCCCTTGCTTTCTTGGTATGCGCAGAATAAAAGACAACTGCCTTGGCGGGAAAATCCCACGCCGTATCGGGTATGGGTGTCTGAAATCATGCTCCAACAAACGCGTGTGGAAGCGGTAAAAGAATATTATGCGCGGTTTATGAATGCGCTGCCAACGGTGGCGGATTTGGCGGCTTGCGAGGAAGAAAAGCTTTTAAAGCTCTGGGAAGGCTTGGGCTATTACAGCAGGGCAAGAAATCTGCAAAAAGCGGCAAAACAAATCCTATCGACGTACGGCGGAGCGTTTCCCTCCGATTATGAAACCTTAAAAGGTTTACCTGGAATCGGTAGCTATACGGCAGGCGCAATTGCTTCCATTGCCTACGGGAAACCGATTGCGGCGGTGGATGGGAACGTTTTCCGCGTTGCCTCTCGCTTGGAGGAAAACGAAAGCGTTATTTCCGACCCAAAATATCGTAGATATTTAGAGGAAAAGCTCTCGGCGGTCTATCCCGAATCGGGTAAGGAATGCAGCGCCTTTACTCAGAGCCTATTTGAGCTCGGTGCGCTGCTTTGCAAACCGCAAAACCCCGAATGCGAAAAATGTCCCTTAAAGAAAATTTGCTTAGCGAATATACACGGCACGCAAAGCCGTTTTCCCGTGCTCCCTGAAAAAAAGGCAAAACGAGTCGAAGAGGTCTACGTATTCCTCATTGAAACGCCGTCGGGCTTTTGTATACGGCGTAGAGAGGCGGGTGTGCTTCGGGGAATGAACGAGTTTCCCTCGGCGGTGGTTGTGAATGGCGAAACCCCTGAAAATATATTAAATGAATGGGGCATGTACGAGTTTACCGAGCTCGACCGTCAAAAATTCACCCATATTTTTACGCATATACGTTGGAACATGACCTGTTTGCACGTGCGCGTGGACAGCGCGCCGTTTGATGCGTACAGCTTGGAGGAAATTGAGGAAAGCGTATCGCTGCCCACGGCATTTAAGCAGTGTCTTTCCATGCTGACGAAGGAGTAAGGATATGCCTGAAAAATACAAGCTCGGATTTGAAATGGTCCCCGAGGAGTGTTGGTTTTCCAATTTAAGGAGCGTATTAAAGCCCGAGGACTGGGACGTGGTGCGTAAGGATGCATATGCCAGGGCAAAAGGTCGCTGTCGTATCTGCGGTGCGCGCGGCAAATTGGAAGCGCATGAGAAATGGAGCTACGACGAGGAACGCGCCTTGCAGAAATTAGAGGACGTAAAGGCGCTTTGCCATAGCTGTCACGAGGTAGTGCATATCAGTAGAACGCAGCTCATGGGCAGGGGCATGGACGCGATGGAGCATTTCATGAAGGTGAACGGCTGTTCTCAAATGGAGTTCCATGCCGCGCTCAGCGAAGCAAACGAAGCGTATTGTCGTAGAAATCGGGTAGAGGGCTGGGTGACGGACGTTACTTGGCTGGAAAATAGATTTAATATCCGCTTGCGTTAAAGCGAAAAAAAGGAGAAAAGATAAATGAAAGTATTACTTGTCAACGGCAGTCATCACGAAAAGGGTTGCACGTACACCGCGCTCAGCGAGGTGGCAAAAGCGCTGAACGCAAACGGCGTGGAAACGGAGATTTACTGGATTGGTCAAAACCAGACGAGCGGCTGTAAGGGCTGCTGGGCATGCAAGAAAATTAAGAAATGCGTGATTGAGGACGGCGTGAACGAGTTTGTGGAAAAGGCTGCCGAGTTCGACGGTTACGTATTCGGTTCTCCCGTGTACTATGCTTCGGCGGCAGGCGCGCTGATTAGCTTTATGGACAGAGTATTTTATAGCGGCGGCAGAAATCTTGCGTATAAGCCTGCGGCGGCGGTGGTCAGTTGCAGACGCGCAGGCGCAAGCACGACCTTCGACGTAATCAATAAATATTTCACAATCAATAATATGCAGATTGTCGGCTCGAACTACTGGAACGAAATCCACGGCAATACGGCGGAAGAAGCGGCGCAGGACGAAGAGGGCTTGCAAACGATGCGCGTTTTGGGCAATAACATGGCTTGGCTGTTAAAGTGCATTGAAAAGGGCAAGGAAGCAGGGCTCGAACCCGTCCGTGAAAGAAAGATTATGACGAATTTTATCCGCTAACGGATATGTAAGGAACCGCTCCTATGTTGGGGCGGTTTAAAATATAGAATATTTTACAAAACTTTAACATTTTGAAAACCTTTTTGAAACGGAGCTTTGATAAAGTGTTATAAGGCGGTAAAGAGTATGATGAAAATTTTGGTAGTAGAAGACGATAAAGCGATTAACGGACTGGTATGTTCGTATCTCCGTTCGGAGGGTTATGAAACGGTGGCTTGTTACGACGGGGAAGAGGGGCTGAACGCATTTGCGGAAGGCTCGTTTTCCATGGTCATCAGCGATATCATGATGCCGAAAACGGACGGTTTTGAGCTGGCGGAGGGAATCCGCGTTACGGATAAGCAAGTCCCTATTTTGTTTATGACGGCAAAGGACGACAAGCCCTCGAAGCTGTATGCCTATCGCTTAGGGGTGGACGATTACGTGGTGAAGCCCTTTGATATGGACGTGTTTATGCTCAAAGTCGCGGCGCTTTTACGCCGTGCGGGGATTGAGAACAGCAAAACACTGACGGTGGGGAATTTAATGATGAACGCCGAAGAACATACCGCGTATCAGGACGGAGAGGAGCTTTCTTTGACGGTAAGGGAATTTGATTTGTTATTCAAGCTTTTGTCTTACCCCAAAAAAACCTTTACACGCTCTGCGCTCATGGCGGAGTTTTGGGATTACGATTCTTCCGCGACCTCGCGCACGGTGGACGTATACATGGCAAAGCTACGGGAAAAGACCGCAGATTGCGACGGGTTTGAAATTGTAACCGTGCATGGGCTTGGCTATAAGGCGGTATTGAAATGAGAAGCAAGAAAACGGGTTGGTCGTTTATAGGCGCGCTGCTATTTTTCGCAACAATCGGCGTAACGGTTACGCTTGCGGTATTAAGCTACGTCTATATCGACGGTAAAACGAACGGAAACCGTAACGTGGTTGCCCTCGTTATGCTGCTCATTATTCTGTTTTTATCGATTTGTTGTACGCTATGCGATATTTTGCGCCGTAGGCTGATGGTCGAGCGTCCGACAGAACAGATTTTGAACGCGACAGAGCGCATTGCGGCAGGGGATTTCACCGTGCGGTTGTTGCCCCGACACGCATACGGAAAATTCGACGAATACGACGTCATTATGGAAAACCTCAATACCATGGTCGAGGCGTTGGGGCGTTCGGAGGTGCTGAACGCTGATTTTATATCCAACGTTTCCCACGAATTAAAAACGCCGCTTACGATTATCCAAAGCTATGCCGTGCTTTTAGAACGGGAGACGGTTCCCGAAAAGAGAAAGGAATACGCAGAGGTTTTGGTGCATGCAGCAAAGCGTTTAAGCGAGCTCGTTTCGAATATTTTAAAGCTGAATAAGCTTGAAAACGATAAATTGTTGCCCGAGCGCACGAAATTCCGTTTGGACGAGGCGCTTGCCGAGAGTATTTTGACGTTTGAAGAACGAATCGAGGCAAAGAATATCGAGCTGATTTGCGATTTGGAAGAAGTTGAAATCGAAGGCTCGCTCGGGTACTTAGAAATCGTTTGGAGCAACCTGTTGTCGAACGCGATTAAATTCACGGAAGAAGGGGGCAGGGTTGAGGTTACGCTGAAAAAAGAGGGTAAAAATGCGGTGGTGTGCGTGACGGACACGGGCTGCGGAATTTCCGCGGAAACGGGCAAACGCATCTTCGATAAATTCTATCAAGGCGACACTTCGCACGCTCAAGAGGGGAATGGACTGGGGCTTGCGCTTGTGAAACGTGTTATCGACGTAATCGGCGGTGAGATTTCCGTTTCAAGCGAGCTGAATAAAGGCAGTACGTTTACGGTCGTTTTAAAGGAAGCTGCCGTATAAAAAGGAAAGCTTATGTGGAAAGACCTTTGGGAAAAATTTAAAAAACCGTCCAAATTGATTTTGACGCTGACCTATATCGCAACGGTGTTTTTTTGCGGCAGCGCAATCGCGCTTGCAATACTTGCGTTAAAGCGTCCTTTTTTAGAGATACTTTCGTACGTTTTTTACGGGCTTGCAGCGGTGACGCTTGGGTATACGGTATACACACTGGTGCTTATCATTCCCAAATGGAAACGCGCGATTAAAGAACGTCTGCACGCCCATCCCGTAACCGGGGAGCTGATGCGAGATTTCGGGCTACGAACGGTCGTTTTTTCAAGCTGTTCGTTTCTACTCACGATTGCATTCGGCGTATATCACGGCGTGTTGGGAATATGGCAGGGCTCGATATGGTTCGGCTCGCTTGCCGCATATTATATTATCTTAGCATGTATGCGCGGGGGCGTGGTATTGTATCACCGTAAAAACCGCGGTCAGGAGCGCGAGACGTTGGCGGATATTAAGAAGTATCGCGTCAGTGGGATTTTACTGATTATTACGATTTTGGCGCTGAGCGCCGCAATCGCGCAAATGGTGGCAACGGACGCGTCGTTTAAGGCGCCTGGGCTCATGATTTACGTTTCGGCGGCGTATACGTTCACGAAGATATCCATGTCGATTTATAACTTCATTCGCGGCAGGAAGCAAGCGGATTACACGGTAGAGGCACTGCGTAACATTAACGTAGCCGATGCGTTGGTCTCCGTTTTGACCTTGCAAACGGCAATGTTCCAGGAGTTCGGTCAAGGGATTTCGACGAGCGTTGCCAACGCCTTGACGGGCGCAGGGGTCTGCGCTTTGGTTTTGACGCTTGGGGTATACATGATTGTGAAAGCGCAAAAGGGAATAAAAAAATTACGAGAGGAAGAAGATGGACAACGAGAATAAATTTGAGTACAGATACGCCGCGCCGACGGAAGCGGAGCGCAAAAAGGTGGAAAGCCTGCGCCGAGAATATTTAAACGAAACGGTGTCGGAAGGGAAAATAGAACGCTTAAAGAGGCTGGATAATAAAGTAAAACAGACTCCGATGATTTTCGGGCTCACGCTCGGGATAATCGGCACGCTGATTTTCGGGCTGGGGCTTGCCATGATTTTGGAATGGGAAATCCGTGTTTGGGGTACGCTTGTCGCTTTTGTCGGTCTTGTGCCTGTTTGCCTTGCCTATCCGCTGTATAAAAAGATTTTTGCGCTCCAAAAGAAAAAATACGGCGCGGAAATCATACGCCTTTCCGATGAAATTTTAAATGAAGAAAAATAAGATCTACGGTATATGCCCGAAAAGCTATTCAGCTTTTCGGGCATATTATTTTAGGAATAAAGAAAAAAACGATTTCTTTTGCGTAAAAAAAGAGCAGAAGTGGGTATTGACAAGCCCTGCGAAAAGGGGTATAATGAAACCGAGCCTAAGTAAAAACAAAAAGGCGAGAGGAATACTATGAAATTAAACAACATTTGGGGCTACGGCCAGCTTTTCGGTTATTCGGGCATCGACGGTAAAAATCGGTATTATAACGATTTTATCGGTACGCTTACGAGCAGAAAGATCGAGGTTCGTTTTGAGTTAAAGGAATGGATCAAACTCTATTTCCCTATAAAGGGCAGAGTGAAATTCCAAGCGGTGACAGGGGATATGATCGATGCAACCACGCAAGACGGTGCGTTTTTCATGACCTTTGCGGACATGGATACCCTCGTGGGGTATTCCCCCGTTGCGCCCAAGATTATCGGTCAGAAAAAGCTCAATTACCGTAAATCGTTTGGTGTAGAGCTCTATTATAATAGCGAAGACACGATCGCTGTAATCTTAGAAAAAAGAGAGGACGGCTTATATCGGTTTGCCATCGCGCATTCGACGGCTTCATATGCCTTCGCAAGAGGAGCGGTAAGACGTTTGCTCGATACGGATATCGAGGCTTTGAAACAGGCAAGATACGACTATTTCAAAAAATTGCCAAAGTGTAGAAACAAGAAATACGAGCGTCTATATTATAAAGCGCTGTCCGTGCAAAAGGTGAACGTACATACTCCCGAGGGCAGAATCCCTTGTATGTGGACAACGCCCGATCGGGTTCCGCATAGACAAATGTGGCTGTGGGACAGCGTATTTCACGCGCTTGCCTTTGCAACGTATAATCACGAGCTTGCAAAAGATTGTATCCGCTCCGTGCTTTCGCAGCAATGCGAGGACGGGTTTATTGCTGCGATGATCAATCCCTATTCCTACACGGACGAAACGCAGCCGCAGGTGCTTGCTTGGGGCACGTGGGAAGTCTATAAAAAGACGGGCGATAAGGCGTTTTTAAGCGAATGCGTGGATGCGTTGGATAAATATTTAACTTGGGATAAAGACCACCGTGATTTAAACGGCAACGGGCTCTTGGAATGGCTGGTCGAGCCTGAGTATACCGAATGTAAATCGGGGGAATCGGGGCAGGACAACTCTCCCCGTTTCGAATTCGACGGTCAAGTGGATGCGATAGATTTCTCTGCCCTCCAAGCGCAGGACGCGGCGTATTTGTCGAAAATTTACGCGGAGCTTGGTAACGAAGAAAAGAGCAAGGAATGGCAGGCGTATAGCGAAGACCTCAAATCGAAAATCAACGCGCTGTTGTGGGACGAAGAGGACGGTGTGTATTACGATCGCTTGGAAGACGGCAGCTTTACGAAGGTTTTAACTCCGGCGAACTTTATTCCTTTGATGGTAGGCATTCCGAGCAAAGAACGCGCGGCGAAAATGGTAAAAGCACTGACCGATCCTAATCTGCTTTGGACGAAATTCCCTATTGCGACGGTTACAAAGAACCACCCCATGTACGGAACGGACATGTGGAGAGGGGGAGTATGGCTCAATTTAAATTATTTCGTTTTCAAGGGCCTTAAAAAATACGGGTATGACGAAATCGCGGAGGAACTGAAAACAAAAACCTTGGAAACGGTCAATAAATGGTACAAAAAGACGGGCGCGATATTCGAGTTTTACGATTCAAGGGACGAGGTATATCCTTATCAATGTGAGCGTAAGGGGCAGCCGACGACCCCGCCCGATTGGCGTAAGCACGTGCATGCGATTATTGATTTTAACTGGTCGTCTTGCTTTACGTTGATGTTTATTCAAGAGGAGCTGTATTTAGACTAAGGGGTGCATAAAAAATGGAAAAGGTATACGATTTACATATCCATTATACGTTCGAGCTCTCTTTGCAGGATACGGTGGAAATTTTCCAAGAGGAATTTACAGCTACGGGCACCGAAAAGTATTGTTTTTTAAGCTTACCGCATCACGTTGTAGACGGGAAAGCAGAGCTGGATAAAACGCAAAACGTAAAAGGCTTGTATCTAAAATCTAAATTCCAGCCGAACGCGTATGCTTTTGCGGGGCTTGTACACCCTGACGAGCATTGCGATCAGGAAAGGATCGCGGAAGCCTTTTTAGCACAGGTGGAGGAATATCTTTCCGTTGGCTATGACGGTGTGAAAATGTTGGAGGGGTACCCGAGTCTGTTAAAGGCTTGGAAGCTGCCGTTGGATAGCCCGATTTACGATAAATTCTATCGTTTTATGGAAGAAAACGGGTATCCGATTTTAATGCATATCGCCAATCCGCAGGAGAACTGGGATGTCGAGCAGGCAAGCTTGCAGG
Organism: Clostridia bacterium; assembly: GCA_017482415.1. Taxonomy (GTDB): domain Bacteria; phylum Bacillota; class Clostridia; order Christensenellales; family Borkfalkiaceae; genus Scatosoma. The sequence continues at coordinate 1,225 of JAFUMY010000033.1, read as the reverse complement.
CAATCGAAGCTGGGCGGGTATACGATGCCTCCTATCCGAGCAAAGCGGAGATTACGGCGCAGGTATTCCGCGTAATGGAACGCTTCCCGAAATTGAAGCTGATTTTAGCGCATTTTGGGTTCATGAGCTATGATATCCAAGAAGCGGCGCGGTTTATGTCCTATCCGAATACATTATTCGACGTCACACCAGGCGGCGAGCAGCTGATTCGGATGCAAAAAGAGTGGGTGGAATGGCAACCGTTTTGGGAGAAACACCAAGAAAGAATTTTATACGGAACGGATTTCTATGCCTTTCCGAAAGACGAGAACTGGGAAACGGCGTTTCACCGCCGCCCAAAAATGCTGCGGCAGTTTTTTGAAACGGAAACGGAGCACGTATATTTAGACGAAAGCTTTATGGGCGTAGGCTTATCGCACTCATTACGCAATAAAATTTACCGCGAGAATTTCACGAAGCTATTAGGCGAGCCCAAGCCGATAGACGAAGGGTATTTACTCCGCGAAGCGGAGCGCGTCTTAAAGGCAGACGATTTACAATACGTACAACAAACTTTGCATAAATAATAGTTGGGTATTTTTCCCCTGCAAATTCATCTGAATTTGCAGGGGATTTTTCTTTTTCTAAAACGGCTTTTTCTCTCAGTTCGTTTTCAATGTTAGCCCCTTCGATACTCTTGGAAAGATAGAAAGTTATGATGCAATGCTAAAAAAGTTGCTTTTTCCAACTCGGCTCGCCCCCAACTTAGCCCATTCGATACGCATAGAAAGATAGAAAAGCTTGGGTGCTTAGCAGAGTGCTCGACTTTTTTTATGGGAATTGTTGACAAATACCACAAGAAGTGATAGAATAATATTGCGAACTCAATTAAATAATGCATAGAAGTATACTTATCGGGCATAAGTGTACCTTTTTGCTTTACATACAAATCTTCTATGCAAGGGATTTTAATTAAGTGTCGCAGCTTTAGCGAACAAGTCACTTTTGTCGGTGTCGGCTTGTTCGCAGGTCGGCACTTTTTTCTTTTGGAGGTAACTCATGAAAAAACTCAAAACCCTTTTACTTGCGCTTTTATCCGTAGTGTGCGTTGGTGCGGCGGCGGTTGGCTTTGCAAGCTGCGGCGATGACGAGGAAACGAGCAGCTCGTCTGTGAAAGAAAGTTCTTCGAGCGTAGAAGATAGCTCTTCGAGTATGGAAGAAAGTTCTTCATCCGATTCATCCGACG
>JAFUMY010000032.1 GCA_017482415.1 Clostridia bacterium | reverse complement strand
TGAACTATTCCATTTATAAATATTAAACAACGCCGAGAGGTTTCCCCTCTCGGCGTTGTTTTTTTAATTATAGCCATAACGAATTGCGGACAAAGTCCGCAATTCAATTCACGCGCCGTTAGGCGCAATTCACGCAAGCTCTGCTTGCAATGCACGGCGCAGCCAATTCACGTACAACAAAGCGTTGCTTACATATAAAATTCCGATTTCGTTTCTCTGGAAAAGAGCTTCGCGAGCGTTTTTTCGCAGCGTTCGCGGTAGGACGTACCGTCGTCCTCGCCATAACACAGCTCGTACACGGCTGTCGTCAAGGGTAAATCTACGCCATATTTTTCGCCCAGCGCTTTCATCGCCGCAGACGTGGGTACGCCCTCGGCAAGCTTGGCAAATTTCTCGCCCTTTACAAGCATTTCGCCATAAGTACGGTTATGGGAATATTTACTAAACAGCGTCGCTTCGTAGTCACCAAGGTGTGCCAAGCCGTAGGCAGACAGCTCGTTACCGCCCATCGCTTTAATGAGCCTTGCAACCTCTCTTGCACCACGGGTCATGAGCGCGCCCTTCAACGCCTCGTAGCCGCAGCCGTCAAGGATACCTGCAATGATACCCATAACGTTCTTCGCAGCCGCGCCAAGCTCCGTACCGATTAAATCCTCGCCGTAATAGAAACGGATGAGTTCGCTTCTGAATTCCTGCGCGAGCTTTTCTTTCAGTTCCTTATTTGCCGAGTCGATAACCATACAGTTAGGGATACCCTGCGTAAAGGCTTGGATATGCCCAGGCCCGACCCAAGCGGCGATTCTGTCGGGCGAAATACCGCTTTCCACCAAGACCTCGGAAAGTCGACAGCCCGTCGAAACCTCAATACCTTTCATGCAAAGCACGAAATTCTTTTTAGATACGTCGTAAGCGGTGATTCGTTTCATGAAGCCGCGCAAGCCCTGCGAGGAAATGGAAATGATAATCGTTTCCGCATGTGAAACCGCCTCTTCCAAGTCACAGGTCAGCGTGATTCGCTTGTCCAGCTCCACGTATTCATTCTTACCCGTTTCTTTTAAAACCTGGTAGGAATAATCGTCCTCAGGCCCCCACGAATACACTTCATGCCCATGATTACACAGATACCACGCGATAAACGAGCCCCAACGCCCGCAGCCGAGTACCGATATTTTCATAATAAGAATTCCTCCTTATTCCATTTACATTTTATTCCGTTCAACGAACGCTCTTGCAAGGGTTACGTCGTCGGTATATTCGATTTCCGAGCCAATGGGGATACCGTGTGCAAGCCGCGTAACAGTAACGTCCAACGGCTTGATGAGCTTTGCGATATACATCGCCGTTGCGTCCCCCGAAACGTCGGGATTCGTCGCCACGATTACCTCTTTCACGTTCCCGTCCTGCAACCTTGCAAGCAGCTCGCGAATTCGAATATCGTTGGGCCCAATCCCCGAAAGCGGATCGATTACCCCGTGTAAAACGTGGTATACCCCTTTAAACTCGTGCAGCTTTTCAATCGCCGCAACGTCCTTTGGCTCCTTTACCACGCACACGATACTGTGATCGCGGGTGCGGCAAATCGCACAGGTTTCCTCTTCCGTAAAGTTGCCACAGGTCTTGCAATACTTGACCTTGCGCTTTACGCCGAGAATAGCGTCCGCAAACGCGCGCGCCTCCGATTCCGACATATCGATTACCTTATACGCATACCGCTGCGCCGTCTTTTTCCCCACACCAGGGAGCTTGGAAAACTCATTGATGAGCTTCCCGATAGGCTCAATAAAAATTTCCATGCGTTAGATCATTCCTCCAAGCGCGCCCATGTCGCCGTACTTGCCCATTTTTTCCTCGTAGACCTTGTCCGCCTTTGCATAGCCGTCGTTGATTGCCGCCATGATCAGGTCTTCAAGCATTTCTACGTCCGTGGGATCGACGATGCTTTCGTCCAGCTCGATACCGTTGATGATTTTCTTCGCGTTCATGTATACGACAACCGCTTCACCTGCCGCCGTACCAACGACTTCCCAATCATCCAAAAGCTCTGCCGTCTTTTCCATTTCTTCCTGCATCTTCTGCGCCTGACGCATCAGATTTTGCATGTTGTTGTTACCGCCTTTAAATGCTGCCATGATATATTTTCCTCCGAATTTATCTATAATTTTTTCTTTTATTTAACGTCAATTTTCACACCGCCGAACGTTTCCTTGATTGCGCTTAAGTTCTTTTGAAAATCGTCCGTCTTTTTTCCACGTAAACGAAGCTCGTGCTCGGCAACCCCGATTTCCTCGAACGCCTGCGCAATAAGCGCAGAATGCTCGGGCTTCGTCAAAGAACGATAGATTGTATCGCTTGCCGTATACAACACGAACGTATCGCCCTCGTATTCTCCGTCCAAATCCATGCAAAGGGTCAACAATACCCCGTTCCTTGCAATTTTGCGCATCGTGCGCAAGAACGTACCGAACGTCGACCGCGCATCCCCTTTTGGCGCAACGTGCGCCGTGCGAACGGGCGCAACGGGCGCAACGGGCGCAACGGGCGTTTCCGCTTTCGGGGCTTCTGCTTCCTTTTCGGGCTTCGGCACGAAGCCTTGGTCAAAGTATACGTTTCCGCCCGTCAAAGCCTCGTCGGGTGGAGCGTCCATTTTGGGTGGAATATCCATATCGAAATATTCTTCCGTTTCTTCCGTCTTTTTTACGGGTTTTTCTTCTGTTGGAATGGGCTTACTTTCGGGCTTTGTTTCCGTCTTCGGCTCAACCATGCCCCCTGCATTTTGCAAAACAACGCCCTTTTCAAGCTTTTTCTCCAAAGCGGCTATTCTTGCAATCAGGCTCTCGAAATCGTAATCGGCTTGCGGCATCGCAGCCTTCAAAACTGCCGTTTCAAATAAAATTCTCGGTGAGGCGGAATATTTCAAATCGGGCTCTACCGCCGCAAAAATTTCCGTCACGCGGAGCAATCTGTGTCCGTCCGTAGCTTTGGCTACCGCTGCAACCTCCGCGTACATATCGTCGGGGAAAGCAAGGATACTTTTTCCGTCCCGACAGGTCTTTGCTACCGTACAAGCATTAAAAAAGTTCATGAGGTCCTTTAAAAGCATGCCCACGCTTTTGCCCGCGGAAAGGAAAGCTTCCGCACGCTCGAACGCCGTGCCTGAATCCCCTTCTAAAATCGCCTTACCAAGCCCTGCTACCGCTGAAAAATCAGCGTTCCCAAGCACCGCCGTTACGTCCGCGTAGGTGAGCTTACCGCTCGTATACGAAACGCAGGTATCAGCAACTGAAAGCATATCGCGCACACTCCCTGCGCCTGCGCGCGCAATCGCGGAGATTGCCTCGTCGTCATACTTCTTACCGATTTCGTCAAAGACGAAACGGAGTCTTGCTTCGAGGTCTGCCTGCGGTATCAGCTTAAAATCAAACCGCATGCAGCGAGAAAGAATGGTGGCGGGAATTTTCTGAGATTCCGTCGTCGCAAGGATAAACACCGCATGTGTGGGCGGCTCTTCCAAGGTCTTCAAAAGCGCATTAAACGCGCCAGGCGAAAGCATGTGCACTTCATCGATAATAAAAACTTTGTATTTCCCTGCAACAGGGGGATACTGCACCTTTTCCCGAAGGTCGCGCATTTCGTCCACGCCGTTGTTCGATGCGGCGTCGATTTCGCTGATATCGAGATTCGACGGATCCTTGAGTGCTTTACAGCGTTCGCATTTTCCACAAGGCGAACCGTTCACGGGGGAATCGCAGTTGATTGCCGCCGCAAAAATTTTCGCTATACTCGTTTTCCCCGTTCCGCGCGGACCGCAAAAGAGGTATGCATGTCCAACTCTACCCGAATCGATTTGATTTTTCAAGACGGTAACGATATGTTCTTGTCTCACGACGTCGTTTAAGGTCGTCGGACGGAACATACGGTACAATGCCAAATATGCCATGGCTATTTCCCTTTCCTTCTTCTTATTTCTTCAGTATTTCCTGTAATTTTCTTTTACTTCTCTGTATCGCGTTATCGATACTCTTCGCTGATTTTCCTGTCATATCGCAAATTTCCGCACAGCTCATGCCGTCGATATACATGGTCGTAATCTTGAATTCAAAATCGGAAAGCACTCTGCTCATTTTCTGTCGGAACTCCCGTCTGTCATCGCTTAAAATCAGCATATCTTCAGGGCTTAGCCCTGAAAACACGGGATCCTCGTCCATAAACGAAACGTAATAATTAAGCGGCATATTCTTTTTGCGAGCCGCTGTTTTCACCGCGTCGATAATTCTTCTCGAAACACAGAGCGCAGCAAACTTTTTAAAGCTCTGCCCTTCCTTGGGCTTATAGTCCTCGATGGCGCTATACAGCCCAATCATCCCCTCTTGAATGAGGTCCTCCGTTTCCCCACCGACGAGAAAAAAACCGCGCGCGCAGCCCCGAACCAGCCCTGCATGCCGTATGAGCAGCGCCTCCGTGGCTTGCTTGTCCCCCGCTTTTGAAAGCGTGACAAGTTCTTCGTCTATTTTTAATTTCAACTCGTCCATGGTACGTCCTTTTTTATTTTATCTGCGATTTCTTACCACTTCGTATGCCGCAATACCGAGCGCAACCGACGCGTTTAAGGAATTCACTTTCCCCTGCAAGGGAAGGGATAAAATTTTGTCGCATTTTTCCTTCGTCAAACGCTTTACGCCGCTATCCTCACCGCCGACGATAAGGGCGATATTTCCCGAAAAATCCTCCAAGTAAATATCCTCGCCGCCTGCCTCCAACGCATAGACCCAATAGCCTGATTTTTGCAGTTTCTCCACCGCTTGATTGAGGTTGGGGACTTTTGCGACTTTCATATGCTCTGCCGCGCCTGCGGAAATACGAATCACGCTCTCCGTGACCGATGCGCTACCCGATTTTGGAATCACGACTCCATCCGCACCTGCGCATTCCGCCACACGAATGATACTACCGAGATTATGCACGTCCTCGATTCCGTCGCAAAGCACGATAAAGCCGCCCTTTTCGCTTTTCTTTTTTGCAATAATATCGTCGAGATCGTAATACTCGTAATCGGTGGTGAATGCGATTACGCCCTGATGACGTTTCGTTTCGCTTTCCTTATCAAGCACCTGCTTGTCCACGAACTGTACGCGGACGTTTTTTCTGCGCGCCTCTGCAAAAATCATGTTAATCGAGCCCTGCGCGCCTTTTTCAAGCAAAAGCTTATCAATATTTTTATTCGTTTTCAGCAGCTCAATGACTGCGTTTCTTCCTTCCGTCTTCACTTGTCTATCCTCTTACCGATGCACGGGCTTAAACGCCGTTACCGTTTCTTTAATTTCATAGTCTTCAGGGCTGCTATTTGACATCAGCTCTCGTATGCGCGCTTCGTTGCCCGTGAGATACAAATACCCAAGTACCGCCTCAAAACCCGTCGAACGGTTGTATTCAAGGCTGGACGCACTCTTACTTTTCGTCGCTTTTTTTGCATTTTTGCCACGGCGGAAAATCTCTAATTCCTCTTCGTTCAAATGTGGCAACAGCTTATCCAAAAAAGCACTTTGTCCTGTGGCGGATACGATATGCGCAGCCGTTTTTTGTAGCTGAGCCACCTTTCCGCAGCCCGATAGTGCCAACCGCTCGCGCACGTACTCAGAATACACCGCATCCCCTACAAACGCCAACGCAACGGGATTGAGTTGTGCCGCTTCCGTCTTCATCAACGGCTGTCTTTCCGTAAGCATTCTTTTCCTCCGCATTTTTACTTCCTTATATTATAGCACACCCAAATGAAAATTACAAGTGATTATCACTTTTTTTTCTAAGAAAGCATTGAAACCGCCCCTTCCCCGAAATAAGAAAGCACCCCGCCTGCAATTGACCTCGCAAGCTTTGTCTGCCAAATTTCCGTGCCAAGCAGCGCTTCGTCCTCAGAATTGGATAGAAAGCCGCATTCGACAATCACCGACGGACAGCTCCAGCATTCTAACATAAAATATTCCCCTGCCATTTCCGTCCTATTTTTTGCGCCCTCCGCTTCGTACAGTGTGTTCAAATTCTCTTGCACACATGCCGCCAAGCGATGGCTTTCCTCATCGGCTTTTCGATAAAATACCTGTCCGCCGCGCGTCGTTTTCGACGGATAAAAATTCTGATGCACGGAAATCACAAGCGCAGGATTTGTCTCTTCAATAATCTCTTTCCGCTTTTGCATATCCCGTTTTTTAAACCCCTTTGTCGCCGCGCCGTATAAGCCTGCGTCCGTCTTTCTCGTTAGGGTCACCGCAAAGCCCATATCCTCCAAAGCGTCCTTCAAACGGTAGCTTACGGCAAGGTTTACGTCGCTTTCTTTAAGCCCCGTATTCCGGCCCAAAACACCTGCGTCAACGCCACCATGCCCTGCATCAATCACAATTTTAAGCTCTGAAACCGCCACAACCGTTCTTGGCGTGAACAATGCACGGAAGCACAAACCCACTGCACTGATAAAACCTATAACAACCGCCGTTGTCACTGCAATAAACGTTCTTTTCATACCCCTATTTTATGCGGCAGAAAGCGTAAAAAGACCGCAAGCGCATTCGCGCTTGCGGTATCCTCTTATAAAAATTTCAAATCCGAGCCTTCCAATCGGCAACAATAATTCATTTCGGGATTCCCGACCAAATTTTTTGGCGGTTGCGTTGCCGTCTGCGGCGTCGAGGGCTTTGTTACCACCTTATTTTCCGTAACCTCGGATTTCTTTTGCGTGGGTGGAATCGTAATCTTTTCCGCTTCTTTCATCCATTCAGAATAGATTTCCCAAATATGCGACGTGACGATTCGTCCCACACCTGCCTCGGTCATTTTACGAAAATCCTCCAAGGTTTCAACCTCCGAAACCTCCAATTGACAACCGCCCGTAAGGTCTAAGCGTAAACGCTCGCAGCCCTTAAAATAGGGTACGCAGAAATATTTCGCGCCGACTTCGGAAGCGATGCGCGCTATGCGCGCAAGCGTCGTATAAGGATATTTCTTATCCACCCAAACCTTGCAAAGGGAATCCTTTGCCACGCGTGCGACTTTTTTCAATTCTTTTTTAATCTCTGTATACCGACAGCCTATAATCAAGGAGGGCGCGACAACAACCGTCAGCTCCTTCGCCTTCATTTTCCGCGCGACCTTGGCTTCGTAGGCTTTGACTCTGCCGAGCGTCTCCCCTTCGCCGCCGATAATACAGTCCATCTTCACGCCGTTGCGGGATAAATATTCCCCCACCTGCATCAAACGAATGGGATTGATTTTTACCGCCGCTTGACGAAGACGTACCGCGCGTTCGCAAACGCGCTGCGCATCCTCTCGGTCGGTAATCGGGGTTGCCGAACGGGACATTGCCGCCATAATCTCATTGATTTTTTTCTGTCTTTTATAGGCACAGAACTCCGCTGCGTCGCTTAACGACAGCATTAAACCCTTTTGCTCCTGCTCCTTAACAGGGACCGTTTGCGGTTTTTGCGCTTGCGCATTCGTGCTGACAGAGGTTTGCCGTACTTCGTTCGCCTTTGTGGATACTCCGTTTTGTTCCATTTGCTTTTCCATACGTTGAGTATGCGACAAAGCCTCTCTATTTATTCCGTTTTTTTCCAATTTATGACAGAATTTAAGCTGTATACTGTCCTTATGAACACGCTATCTTCAAATAACCTTTTACTATCTATGCCCGTTTTAGGGATTTTTTCACTCCTCCTGCTGTTCGCACTTTGCTTTTCAGCCGTACATTTCGCGCGGCTCGCGCGGTTGGGCTGGAAATACACCAAAACGGTGGAAGAATCGCAAGCTAACGAAAAAAAGGAAGAACCGCCTAAGCCCGAGCCTAAAAAAACAGCCCCTGCGAATCCCTCGCAGGAGCCGATTTATTATATTGTCGAGCGTAAAAGACAACGCAAAAAGCCAAGCTACGGTGAGCCGAGGCAAATCCGTTTCCAAAACTCGGATACGAACGCCAACGCCTCGTGAACGCGTACCTGCCCCCTTCGTTTATCTCTGAACTCTACCGCTTGCGTCGCCGCCTGCGAGGTTTTTAACCTCCGCTACGGAAACCATATTATAGTCGCCTTCAATGGAGTGCTTTAAGCAACTCGCCGCTACTGCAAACTCAATTGCGTACTGTGCGTCGCTACCGTTTACAAGCGAATAAATCAAGCCGCCGCCGAAGCTATCGCCACCGCCTACACGGTCAACGATATGCATGCTGTATTTCTTCGAGAAATACGCATTGCCGCCCGTATAAAGCATACCCGACCAATCGTTATCGTTTGCAGATTTGCTTTCACGAAGGGTGATTGCCACGCCCTTGAACCCGAAACGGTCGGTCAATTTTTTCGCTACGGAAATGTAACCCTCTCTATCCAGCTTACCGCCGTAGATATCGGTGTTGTCCGCTTCGATACCGAATACGTCTTTCGCATCCTCTTCGTTTGCAATACAATAATCGATATATTTGCAGAGCTCGCCCATAACCGAGCCTGCTTTTTCTTTACTCCAAAGCTTTTTACGGAAATTCAAATCGCAGGAAACGGTGATATTTCTCTTTTTTGCTTCCTTCAATGCTTCCATGCAGATTTCCGCAACGTTATCCCCAAGCGCGGGGGTAATGCCCGTGAAGTGGAACCATTCCACGCCTTCAAAAATATTTGCCCAATCGAAATCCTCTTTCTTCGCCATCGCAATCGAGCTGTACGCACGGTCGTAAACGACTTTCGAGGGACGCTGGGACGCACCCTTTTCACAATAATAGATACCTACTCTTTCGCCGCCGCGAACAATCTTCGTCGTATCTACGCCGAATTTACGCAAGGAGTTTACCGCCGCTTGACCGATTTCATGCGCAGGCAGCTTCGATACGAACGCTACGTCCATACCGTAGTTAGCAAGCGAAACCGCAACGTTTGCTTCTGCGCCGCCGAAGGTCGCCTCGTATTTTTCCGACTGTACAAATCTTAAATAGTTTTCAGGAGCAAGTCTCAGCATCAACTCGCCAAAGGTTACGATTTTTTTCATTTTGTTGCCTCCATTTTTTCAAGCGCTTCTTTCACGAAGAAAGAGCCGCCAATTGCTTCAATTTTATCCCATGCCAAAAATTCGTCGATGTTACTTCTGTCCACACCACCCGTAGGAATAAATTTAATCTGAGGGAAGGGTGCGGAAAGTGCTTTCATCGCCTTCAAACCGCCATAGACGTTTGCGGGGAAGAATTTCACCGTCGTGATACCGAGCTCCAAAGCCTGCATAATCTCGGTCGGGGTTACGCAGCCGGGATAGTACGGAATACCGCGCTCGTTACAAATCTTCGCAACACCCACGGACAAGCCGGGGGATACGATAAACTGTGCGCCTGCTGCTAAAGCCTGCTCGCACTGCGCCGCATTGATAACGGTGCCTGCACCGATAGACATTTCGGGATAGTTTTCACACGCGTATTGAATCGCTTCCGCAGCGCATGCGGTACGGAAGGTGATTTCCGCCGTGTTAATGCCATTGTTTTTAAGTGCCGTCAAAATTTTATCCGTTTCGGACAATTCTTTAATGACGACTACGGGAAC
>JAFUMY010000031.1 GCA_017482415.1 Clostridia bacterium | reverse complement strand
GTGGACGCAATCGACCAAGAGGACGACGATAGAATTTTAGAGGAAACGGGGGATATCCTATTGCAGGCGGTATTCCATGCAGTTTTAAAAGAAGAGACGGGCGCATTTGACTTAACCGACGTTTTATCGGGAATCTGTCATAAGCTCATCACCCGTCACACCCACGTTTTTGGGAACGATAAAGCCCAAGACGGCGGCGAAGCGCTGTCTGTTTGGGAGAAGAATAAAATGACGGAAAAGCATCAAGTGACGTATGCGGATTCCGTCAATGACGTTCCCAAATGCTTCCCTGCGGCGATGCGTGCGCAGAAAATTGGCAAACGCGCGGCAAAAGCAGGTATGGATTTTGCAACGGCGGAAGAGGCGGCGGAACATTTACAAGCCGAGCTTGTCGAATTCTTTGTAGCGTATACAGCAGGCAATAAGGAAGAAGCGGAAAAAGAGCTTGGCGACGTGCTGTTTGCGGCGGTCAACGTCGGCAGAAAGGCAGGCTGCGACTGTGAAAAAGCATTAAAGGAAAGCGCGGAACGCTTCGCAAAACGCTTCACGAAAGCGGAAGCACTCGCGCTTGCGGAAGGCAAGACCGTAACGGAGCTTTCAGAAGCGGAATGGGACGATTATTACGTAAAGGCAAAAAATAGTATCCAATAAATTTTACCAAACGTTTTCATTTTTCACTTTAACTTTTTCAGTGAATAGTGAATAGTGAAGAAGTGAAGAGGTGTTAGGAGGGGGCAGGTATGCGTTTAAAGCCGATTACCATCGGGGATTTCACAACTAAAAACAACGTATTTCTTGCGCCCTTGGCGGGGTATACGAACTATCCTTTCCGTCGGCTTTGTCATGCGTACGGCGCGGGGCTTTGCTACACCGAAATGGTGAGCGCAAAGGGCTTGAAATACGGCAGCGAGAATACGAAGGAGCTGCTGTATACCGATAAAAACGAAGGGGTGTGCGCGGCGCAAATCTTTGGCAGCAATCCGCTGATTTTACGCGCTGCATGCGAGGACGAATCGCTTGCACCTTTCCCGATTATCGATATCAATATGGGCTGTCCCGTGCCCAAAATCTATAAAAACGGCGAGGGGAGCGCGCTCTTAGAAAATCCCGTGCTTGCCGAAAATATCGTCAAGGAATGCGTGAAAAGCGGAAAAATCATTACAGTCAAATTTCGTATCGGGATTGACGACAGCCGCTTGATTACGGCAGAGTTTGCTAGGCGCATGGAAGGCGCAGGCGCCAGCCTTATAACCATTCACGGCAGGACGAAAGAAAAGGTCTATGCGGGCGAGGTGAATTATCAAGAAATTGCGGCGGCGAAAAGTGCAGTAAAAATCCCCGTGATAGCCAACGGTGGCGTTTTTTCGAACGCCGATGCGGAAAAACTGATAAACGAGACGGGTGCAGACGGCGTAATGGTTGCGAGGGCGGCTCTGTTCGACCCGCAGATTTTCTGCGCGTTGACAAATACGCCAGCGGAAAGCCGCTTGGAAATGTTCAAAAAACAGCTAAAATGGACGCGGCAGGTATGCGATGAACGCTTTGTCGTAGTGTTCATGCGCAAAATGGCGGCGTTCTATATCAAGGGCATGCGCGGTGCGGCAGGATATAAAGACAGACTTTTTAAAGCGCAAACCGCCGAGGAAATTCTTTCCATAGCCGAAGAGATGTGGATAAATGAATAAGAAGAAAAAAAATACACCCCCGATTCCCAAGCGGAAGCGGGGGTGTTGTATATGAGATTGTTTAGTCTTTATGTACGTAAATCAGTTCGCCGCCCTTCAGACGGGATTCTTCGGCGCAAATGCCCATCAAATGACTTTCTACCGAGCGTTCGAGCGAGGTTTCCGCCGAGCCTTTGCCGATTAGCGTATCATACAGACTCTCGATGAGGTGATAATCGCCGCCGCCGTGACCGTAGCCCTTTTCGGTCAAATCGGACATTTCGATAACCTCCATAGGCTTGTCGAATTTCTGTACGGTGATTTTATTTTCCTGTTCTTCCAAAATCAATTCGCCTTTCGTGCCGTGGAAGTGGTATCTTCTGCCGCCGTTCGCCGTGAACGCGGTCATGGTCAGGGTAGCCTTTACGCCGTTTTCAAAGGTCATCATCGTAAATTCGTGGTCAACGACGTTGTTATCGCAATCGAATACGCATTTTCCGTAAGGACCTTCCTTCATAGCTTGATAGAGCTTTTCTTCGGTGATCGGTGCGCTCGTGAATACGCTGAAAGGCCATTGGTCAACAGGGCAGCCCTGATAATGCCAAGCGTCGATATAACGTTTTTTACAGCTATACTCGCAGCTTTCAATCAAGGGGCAGTCGATACAACGCTTTGCCGCGTTTGCGGGCTTGTTTTCCGCCTTGAAATACACGAGATCGCCCACGGAAGAAATACTCTTGCATTTGGATTTTGCATAGAACTGCAAAAGGTCGAGATCGTGACAGCACTTTGCAAGAATCATGGGCGCTGCGATATCGGTGTTTCTCCAATTACCGCGCACGTAGCTGTGCGCCTGATGTGCAAAGCCAACCCTTTCCAACGCTTGAATCAACACCAAATCCCCGATTACGCCGCTGTTGAGCAGCTCCGCAGCCTTCAAAAATGCAGGCGCATAGCGAAGCACGTGGCAAACGAGTGCTTTGCCGCCGTATTTTTTCTGTGCTTCCAAAAGTGCGGTGCATTCCTCGCGCTTATCGGTAAGGGGCTTTTCCGTCATGATATCATAACCGAGCGCAAAGCCCTTCAAGCAGTGCCCGACGTGATCGGGGTCCTGCGTGGTAACGAGCAAAAGGTCGGCGCGTTTTTTTGCAAAGAAAACGTTTTCATCCAAAAAACAGTTTTCGGGCTTCACTCCGAATCTTTGCGCATAGTCGTCTAAACGCTCCTGCTGTATATCGCAAACCGCAACGATGTCAAAACAATCTTTTTTCTCTGCGATGAGCGGGCTGTAAACGCCTGCGCCGCGTGCACCCGCGCCGATAACGGCAACGGTAAAAATTTTCTTTTCCATACTTTTCCTCCTAACAGGGTTGATATGCCCTTATTATATTGCATTTTCTACCTTCTGTCGAGTCAAAACAGAAAGAAGATATGTCAAAAATTGACTTTTTATTATAAATTTCTCCTTGGCGGTGCGCCGAATTCTTTTTTATACGCCCGATAAAAAGTGTTAGGGCTGTCAAAGCCGCAGGCGTAGGCGATTTCCAAGACGGAAAGATGGGGGGAGGCTTTTAGCAGATCATCCGCTTTCCTTACGCGCAGGCGATTGACGTAGGCGCACCAGCTCTCTGAAAGATAGCGGTGTAAAAATCTTGATAAATATTCGTGAGAATATCCAAACCGCTTGGCGAGCGTCAAGAGGGAAAGCTCCCCGTTTAAATGCTCGCTTGCGTAGCGTAAAATTTCACAGACAAGGGAATACTGCTTGTCCGTTTTTCGGTGTATAAACTCGGTATTTTCGGCGATTTCGCCCGTGATAATCTTAATCGAACCGGCAAAGCTCTCGTACCTGCCTATGGGGTTTTTCCTATTTTTTGCGCACAATTCGCACAACGTAGATAATAATCTGAAGTTTTCGAAATGGAAAAACTTTGGCGGAACCTTTTCCCCGAACGCGGAAAAACAGGCTTGGAAATCCTCCTTTGCTCCAACCAAAACAAACCCGAAGGTTTTTTGGATAGGGGCATAGGAATGCACGGAAAAGCCGTCGGCAAAGGAGGCTTCCCCTGCGCGGAGAATCTGTTTTTCGCCGTCAATGGTGCTTTCGATTTCCCCCGATTCAACAAAGAGCAATTCAACGGAGCTATGAAAATGGGTCAGCGTAGTCAAAATTTCTCTATGTTGAAAATGAAAATAGTTTTTTTCTTCTGCTCTGATTTCGTAAAAGCTCATAAAGACCTCTCTTTTTCCATAGTGTAGCACATCCTTTACAAAATGTCAATAACCGATAAAAAATAGTTCTTCATTTTTCACGAATTTTTATATCAAACGCTCGCAAAAAGCAAAAACGCATAAAATCGCCCGAAAAATCGACGTAGATTTATTTTCCGTATTCCTATCGAGGAGGGCGTTTTTTGTGTGAAGAGAGGGGAAAATAAGGGCAAAAACGGGTATTTTTTGAAAATAATTTCATAAAAACGAAAAAAGTTTTTTCAAACACTGTACTTTTTGAAAAAAGTATGTTATAATTGAATAGAAAAATAGCATTTTTCCCTTTTTACAAAGTAAAAAAGGGAAAGGGGCAAAATGAAGGAGGCTTGTTTTCACATGGCGGAAAGAGTAGAAGGCGAATACGGCGCCGAGCAAATCCAGGTCCTTGACGGTCTGGAGCATATTCGGAAACGTCCGGGTATGTACATTTCTTCCACCGACGCAAAAGGTTTACATCACTTGGTACACGAGGTTGTAGACAACTCGATTGACGAAGCGTTGGCAGGATACTGTACCCACATCGAGGTAACCATCAATGCAGACGGTAGCTGTACGGTCCAGGACAACGGACGCGGTATCCCCACGGATATCCACCCCAAGGAAGGGATTTCGACGCTTGAGGTCGTATTCACAAAGGTCAATGCCGGCGGTAAGTTCGGCGGCGATTCGGGATACAAGGTATCGAGCGGCTTGCACGGCGTAGGCGTCAAGGCGGTAAACGCGCTCAGCGAATGGCTGGAAGCGGAGGTCCGTCACGAGGGCAAGATTTTCAAGCAGGTGTATAATCGCGGTGTGCCCCAAAGAAGCGTACAGGTCGTCGGGGAATCGGACGAAATGGGTACGAAGGTAACCTTCATGCCCGACGCGGATATTTTCGAAACGACGATTTTCGTATACGACACCTTAAAGGGCAGACTCCGTGAGCTTGCATATTTGAATAAGGGCTTGCGTATCTCGCTTGAGGACAAGCGTGAGGGGCAAGAGCAGCAGGACTCCTTCTGTTACGAAGGGGGTATTTGCTCGTTCGTTGAAGAGCTCAACAAGAGCCGTGAGGAGCTGTTGTTCCCTGCGCCCGTATATTTCGAAGAACAGGACGGCGACACCGTTTGCGAAGTCGCAATCCAGTACAACGAATCGTATAACGAAGTCATTTACAGCTATGCGAATAACGTCAATACCCGTGACGGCGGTACGCACGTCGAGGGCTTGAAGATGGCGCTCACCAAGGTCATCAACGACGCGGGGCATAAGCAAAACGTATTAAAAGAAACGGAAAAATTGACGGGCGAGGACGTTCGTGAGGGTATCACGGCGGTCGTTTCCGTTAAGCTCACCAACGCGCAGTTCGAATCGCAGACGAAGGACAAGCTGAACAACAGCACCATTCGTGCGTTTGTAAATAAATGCGTTACCGAGCATATGTCTACGTTCTTAGAAGAGAATCCCTCGATTGCAAAGGAGCTCGTTCTTCGCTGTATCACGGCGCAAAAGGCGCGTGACGCTGCAAGAAGCGCGAGAGAATTGACGAGAAGAAAGGGTATCCTTGGCTCGACCACGCTGCCCGGTAAGCTTGCAGACTGCTCGGATAGACGTAGCGAGCTTTGTGAAATTTATATCGTAGAGGGTGACTCGGCAGGCGGCACGGCAAAGCAGGGTCGCGATAGACGTTTCCAGGCGATTTTGCCCCTTCGCGGTAAGATTCTGAACGTAGAAAAGGTGCGTCCTCACCGTGTACTTGAAAACGAGGAAATCAAGGCGATGATTACCGCGTTCGGCTGCGGTATCATGGATGATTTCGACGAAAGCAAGTTAAGATATGACCGTATCATATCCATGACCGATGCCGACGTCGACGGCGCACACATTCGTATTCTTTTGTATACCTTCTTATTCCGTTATATGCGTCCTTTGATTGAACACGGTCACGTGTATGCGGCAAAGCCGCCCCTTTACAAAGCAAGCTTCAAGGGCAAGGACGATTATCTGTATTCGGAAGAAGAAAAGATTGAATATGGACTCAACAATCCGGGCAAAATCGAGTACCAGCGTTATAAAGGTCTCGGTGAAATGAGCAAGGAACAGCTTTGGGACACGACGATGAACCCTGCGACCCGTACCCTCATCCGCGTAACCATGCAGGACGCGGCGGAAGCGGATCAGATGTTCTCGATGCTCATGGGTGAAAATCCCGAGCTCAGAAGAAAGTTTATCGAAGAGAACGCATCTTTGGTAACCGACCTCGACGTATAAGGAGAAAATCATGGCTAAGAAAGAAGTAAGCCCGGAATTAACCGAGGAATTTAAGAAAACACTTGCGATGACCAAGATGCTCGACATCGAGGTGGACGACGAGTTAAAACGTTCGTTTATCGCGTATGCAATGGCGGTAAACAAATCCCGTGCAATCCCCGACGTAAGAGACGGCTTGAAGCCCGTACACAGAAGAATTCTGTTCTCCATGCATGAAATGGGGCTCTACAACGATAAGGCGACGAGAAAGTGCGCGCGTATCGTCGGTGACTGTATGGGTAAATATCATCCCCACGGCGACAGCTCCGTATACGACGCACTCGTAAGATTGGCACAGGAATTCACCATCAATTTTCCGCTTGTTTACGGACATGGTAACTTCGGTTCTATCGACGGCGACTCCGCCGCGGCGATGCGTTATACCGAAGCAAAGCTCACCAAGCTCGCAGCGGAAATGCTCAAAGACTTGGACAAGGAAACGGTTGATTTCATTCCGAACTTCGACGCAACGGAAGAAGAACCCACCGTTCTCCCTGCAAGATACCCCAACCTGCTCGTAAACGGTGCGGACGGTATCGCGGTAGGTATGGCAACGAACATCCCTCCCCATAACCTTGCGGAAGTTATCGACGGTACGATTGCCATGATTGACAATCCCGATATCACGGTGGACGAGCTCATGGAAATCATCCCGGCTCCCGACTTCCCTACGGGCGGCATCATCATGGGCAGAAGCGGCATCAAAAAGGCGTACAGAACGGGTCAAGGCAATATCGTAATCCGTTCGAAATGCGAAATCGAGGAGTACGGCACGGGCGGCAATACCCGTTCCCGTATCGTTGTAACCGAAATCCCGTATCAGGTCAACAAAGCCCAGCTTGTTAAGACGATTGCGGACATGGTCAACGATAAGAAGCTCGAAGGTATCTCGGATATCCGCGACGAATCGGGCAGAGACGGTATGCGTATCGTTATCGAGGTCAAAAAAGACGCGAACGCGCAGGTCGTTTTGAATACGCTCTATAAAAAGACGAAGCTCCAAACCTCGGACGGTATCATTCTCCTTGCGCTCGTGGAAAACGGCACCGAGCCCAAGACGCTCAGCCTCCGCGATATTTTGTATCATTACCTTAATCACCAGAAAGAGGTTATCACAAGACGTACCCGCTTCGACCTCAACAAAACGGAAGAGCGCGCGCACATTATCGCAGGCCTTGTACTCGCGCTTGCGAACGTAGACGAGGTCATTCGTATCATTAAGGCTTCCGCGGATAAGAACGCAGCAGTAGACGCATTGACGGCGGCGTTCGAGCTCGACGACAAGCAAGCGAATGCAATCCTTGAAATGCGCTTGCAAAGACTCACCTCTCTCGAAGTGGAGAAGCTCAAGGACGAGCTCGCTGCATTGCAGGCAACGATTGCGGATTTGAAAGACATTCTCGCAAACGAATTCCGCGTTATGGAAATCATTCGTAACGACCTCACCGAAATCAAGACGAAATATCCCTCGCCGAGAAAGACGGAAATTTCCGTGGATTACGGCAATATCGACGACGAGGACCTTATCGACAGAGAGGACGTCGTTATCACGATTACCCACGGCGGCTATATCAAGCGTTTGCCCGTAGAAGAATACAAGGCACAGGGCAGAGGCGGCAAGGGTATCACGGCGCACCGCACGAAGGAAGAGGACTACGTCGAAAAGATGTTCGTCTGCTGCACGCACGATCCTATCCTGCTCTTCTCCTCGAAGGGTAAGGTTTACTCGATTAAGGGCTACGAAATCCCCGAGGCGAATCGCACGGCAAGAGGCAGAGCAATCGTCAACATCGTACAGCTCGACCAAGGCGAGAAGATAGAGGCGGTATTGCCTGTTTTGGAAAACGGCACGGGCTATCTTGTCATGGCAACCGAAAAGGGCTTGATTAAGAAAACGCACACCGACGAATTCAAGCGTATCGCAAAGAATGGTAAAATCGCCATTAAATTGCAGGAAGAAGACCGCTTAATTGCCGTTCGCTTCACGACGGGCGAGGATGAAATTTTGATTGCTTCGCGCGGCGGTAAATGTATCCGTTTCCGTGAAACGGACGTTCGTCCGACGGGCAGAGGCACGCAGGGCGTTAAGGCGATTACCTTGGGCAAAGAGGATATCGTAGTCGATATGTTGATTATCGACCCGAACTTCGACTTATTCACGCTCACGTCGCTTGGCTATGGCAAACGCTCGAAGATTGAGGACTACCGTTTGCAAAGCCGTGGCGGTAAGGGTATCAAGGCAGGCGTATTCAACGAAAAGACGGGTTATCTTGTCAACCTCAAACCGGTTACCGACGACAACGATATCATGATTATTACGACGGGCGGTACAATTATCCGTATGCACGCAGACACGATCAGCTGTATCGGCAGAAGCACGCGCGGTGTACGCGTTATGAACGTAAAGGGTAGCTTGGTTGCAACGGTAGATATTACCGAACGCGACGACGAAGCGGAAACGCAAGCCCCCGAAGAAACGGCGGCGGACTTTAGCCCCGAGGATTTGGCGGAAGGCGCAGACGAAGCGGAAGAAATTGAAGAAGAAATCGTTTTAGACGATGAAACGGAAGAGGAAGCTCCCGCAGAGGAAACGGAAGAATAATTCCGTATAAAACGAAGCATACAGCCCCACGCAGTCTTGCGTGGGGCTGTCATATTTTACGAAAAAGCGTATCGGTTGCTGTCATTCATTATTGAAAAAAGGAAAGCCCTTGATTTTTTCAAAAGCTATGCTATAATAAGCTACAATAAGGAGAAAGCGTATGAGAATCCATTTTAAAAAATGTATAGCACTGCTACTTAGCCTCGGCTTAACCCTGTCCGCAAGCGCGTGTATGATGATGCCCAATCAAAACACGAACAATACGGAAACCTCGCAATCCTCTAAAAAAGAGAGCTCGAAGAAAGACAAAAACAGCTCGAAAAAGGACGAGGAGGAATCCTCGGACGAGGAAATCGATTATAGCGACTACGTGGATTTTGTCGTTGAGGTAGAAGAGGGCAGAAACGCACGCGTGTTACAGCTTACCGACCCGCAGCTTATCGACTATACGCAGGCAGAGCCTGGGAAAACTTCGCCCATTTACACCCCAGATAAAACGGAAGAATATTGCTACCGTTACATACGCCAGGTTGTCGAGCGTTACGACCCCGACCTGATTTTGATGACGGGGGATCTCGTATACGGTCAGTTCGACAACAACGGCTCGATGTTCACGGAGCTTATCGACTTTATGGAAGGCTTTGACATTCCTTGGGCGCCCGTGTTTGGCAACCACGATAACGAGAGCAAAATGGGCGTGGATTGGCAATGCGAACAGCTTGAAAATGCAGAAAATTGTCTATTTAAACAGCGTGAATTGACGGGTAACGGCAACTATTCGGTTGGGATTTTGCAGGGCGAAAAGCTGCAACGCGTATTCTTTATGATGGACTCCAACGGTTGCGGAGAGGCAAGCGAAGAAAGCC
>JAFUMY010000030.1 GCA_017482415.1 Clostridia bacterium | reverse complement strand
TAAACGGCGCATTCTATGGTTCAAACAGCTTTTACTGACCTTGAAATAATCCGCAAGCTCTTGCATCGACATCGCGCGATTAGCAAGCCGCACCCTGGCTAACGCCTGTAATTCCTCGGTTTGGTCCTTTAAAATATCCAGCTTTAATAGCTTTTCTATCGCAACCACCTGCTTGACCGCCGCGATTGCGGATTTGTCCGCATTCCCCGCCATGCAATTCTGCGCGCGATTGCTATGATTCGCCCGATCCCGCTTTTCGACGAGCGCGGAAAATTTACGTAGAGAATTTTCAGCCCCGATAATCGAAAGGAAATCGGAAATGGCTTCCTTGCTCTTTAAATACGCAACAAAGGTTTCCTTTCGTTCAACCAACCGCACGATAAGCTCGAACTCGGACAACACGCCGCAAAAATCCCGCGCTGTTTCCCGATCGTAAAAGACTACTTCGAGGTGATACCCCGTTTGATTTTCGTCCTTCGGTATCGTACAGCTACCGCCGCCTAAAAATGCGCCCTGCACGTAGGCAATCTTCTGCGCTTCGCCCGCAATCAACTCCGAAGCAATCCCCTCGCGAATACCGCCCGTGCGCTTCAAAAGCCCCAGCTCACGCAATACCTCTTCCGACCTCGCCGCAGGGCATTGCAACAAAAGCTTGTCCCTACCGCTTCTACGGTCCATCGTCGCGCGGGTAATAAACAGCTCGGTATTGAAAAGCTCTGAAAAGGAAGCCATAAAAAATTCAGTAACGTATTCCGTTTCACTCACAATAAAAAAGGTGGGCGTTCCGTCCTTAATCCCGACGGTACCGCTCGTGCGGATAAACGCAGACAGAGCGGCTTGTTTTTCCAAGCGCCCATAGCCCGACGTTCCGCGATGAATAATTTCCTTTTTTACGTCCGTTGTAAAACTCATACTCTACCGTTATCTGTGTTGTTTATATTCTGCAAAACGGAAGCTTGGATATCTTCCGTCTATATTATCAATCCTATCCAAGGGAAAGTCCATACGCAATAGCTGTTCTTCCACAAGCCTTATCTCCCCAACCCTATCCGCAGAATGCGCGTCCGAATCAATGATAAAGCGCGCCGAAGTCTTTGCAATAATCTCGCTAAGCTCCTCGTCTGTCAAATGGGTTTTCTTGGAGTTCAGCTCGATATACGTGCCGTAATCCGCAGCGCATTTCGCCACCTCTAACGCATTGGACGGACAGCAGTAATTGAGGTGGGTAACCGCGTCAATCGGGTTCTTTTTTATCGTATTGATATACGCCTTTGTATTGCGCTCGATAAGTTTTTTCGAGGGATTTTTCCCCTCTTTACCCCAAAGCAGATTTGTAACGCCGTAGCCAAATAAGTTTCCAAGCCCTGCATAGCGCACAAACACGTGCTTTCCGCAAAGGAAAATATCAAAATTATCGTAATCGCTTTCCTTTAAATCCGTTTGCCCGTCCACGCCTAAAATATTCGCTTCAATCCCCACCAAGACATCCAAGCCGTATTCCTTCGACGCCGCAAAGCATTCCTTGCGGTAGCTGGCAATTTGCTTCCGACGCACGCCGTAGGTTATATGCGAAAAGCCGTGATCGCTAATCCCCAGCTGTTTCAGCCCAAGTTCTTTCGCGCTTTTGGCATTTTCCGCAATCGTGTTTTTACCGTGTGAGTACGGCGAATGCGTATGATAATCTCCCGTAAGAATCACTTGTTTTCTCCTCGTTAGGTCAAATACCGTATTTCCTCTTCCAGCATAACGCCGTATCGGGCAAACACTGTATTTTTAATAATCGTAATCAACGTGCGGATTTGGCGTTCCGTTGCCCTGCCCGTATTGATAATAAAATTCGCATGCTGCGGCGAAACCAGCGCATCTCCAACCCGTAAGCCCTTTAAACCGCTACGGTCGATAAGCTCGCCTGCAAAAGCCCCCTCGGGGTTTTTGAAAACACAGCCCATACTTTTTCCTTTGGGCAAATGCACACGTTTATTAAGCCAGTACCTTTCACGTGTCAGAATTTCCCTTTCCGTCGCTTCGCTAAGGCGCAACGTTCCACCGACTATCACGTCGTCCGTGTCCATAAACACGCTCGATTTATAGGCGTATTTGCAATCGCGTAAAGAAAGCGTTATTAGCGAGCCAGCCCGATAAACGGTTACACTGTCCACAATCTCCGAGATATATCGGCCACCTGCACCTGCGTTCATATACAGCGCGCCGCCCAACGTGCAAGGAATACCGATTAAGAATTCCGCACCACTTTTCCCCGCCTTTTTCAGCGTTCGAAGGAGCATTCCGCTCGTTACCCCAGCCTCGACGTAAACGAGGTTGGAAGAAAGCTCGATTTTCGTAAGCTTTTTTGTGCAAATAACGTATTTCGAGCTCGGCGTATCGGAGGGCAAGACGTTCGTCATATTCCCCACCGTTATAAAGCCTTGTCCCTTTTCCCTAAACCGATTGATTAGGCTCTTTAATTCCTCTGTCGTTCTTGGAAAAAACGCAACCTCGGCAAAGCCTCCGCAGCCAATCGAGCTGTTTTTCGCAAAATGAAACGGCGTTTCTTTGTAAAAATCCTTATATTCCGATAAAAGGACATTTCCGCCCAAGTATATTCCCTCCTATTGTACCACATTATTTTATTTTTTGAAAGTGTTTCTTTAAAATTTTAAAAAATATTTTAAAGCTTTCTTTTATAAATATGTTTTTTGTGCCGTTCATATGCAACGAAAAAGAGCCCGAACGAAGCGTCCGAGCCCTTAAAATAAGAGGAAATGTGTGAGCTTTTTTATGCTTGATATACAATCTTGCCGCCGCGAATCGTCATGATGACGTCGTAAGCTGCGTTCAGCACCGTAAAGTCTGCGCGTTTGCCGACCTTGATACTGCCTGCTTCGTGATCGATTTTCAAGTTCTTTGCAGGGTTAATCGTTGCGTAATCCACCGCCTGCGTGAAAGGCACACCGACCTTTTCAACGATATTTTCAATCGCACGGTTCATGCGCAAAACGCTCCCTGCGAGCGTACCGTCTTCCAAACGAGCCTCCCCGTTTTTAACATATACCGTTTGACCGCCCAACTCGCTAACGCCGTCGGGAATCCCCTTTGCACGCATTGCGTCGGTAATCAACGTCAATTTATCCAAAGGCTTGTTTTTAATCAACAATCGCATTGCAGGTACGGAAACGTGAATGGTATCCGCAATCAGCTCGCAGTTCAAATCGTCGATTAGCATTGCGCTGCCTACCGTACCGATTTCACGATGATGTAATGCGCTCTGCGCATTGTAGGTATGCGTAACGTTGCTTGCGCCTGCTTCAACCGCCTTTTCGATATCCATAAACTTTGCGCCCGTATGCCCGATTGAAGCGACTACGCCTTTCTTTGATAAATGACGGATAAATTCTTCCGCGCCCTCCACCTCGGGTGCGAGGGATACAATACGAATCGATTCGCCGCTTGCTGCAAAATATTCGTCAAACGCCGCAATATCGGGTTCTTTTACGTATTCAAGAGGCTGTGCGCCCTTGTGCGCCGCCGCAATAAACGGCCCCTCCAAGTGTACGCCGACTACGCGCGCGCCGTCCTTAGAATCCGCTTCTTTATAAGCCTTAACCGCCGACAGGGCTTTCGTGATATTTTCGGGGCTCTGCGTCATGGTGGTTACGAGGAAAGAAGTCGTACCCTCCGCCGCAACCGTCTTTGCGATGATTGCAATATCCTCTACCGTTCCGTCCATTCCGTCCGAGCCGCCTGCGCCGTGGATATGCTGATCGATAAAACCCGGCAAAACAATCGCGTCCTTAGGAAGCTCGATAACTTCTGCATTTTTTCCTGCAAAACAGGAAATTTTTTCTATCTTTTCCTCGAAACAAACCGTCGTCTTTTTAAGGCCCTTGCCCTCTACGTATACGGTTGCGTTCTTGAAACATTTCATTGGTTTTTCTCCTATTCTTCGCCTTATTTGCTTGCAGGAAGAGATGCTGCTGCAATACTTTGACCTACGCGACGGTTCGTTTCATCGGGCAAACCGATGTCAATGCCTGCAAACTGGGGATATTCTTCTGCAAGCACCTTTTTGCAGGTAGCAAGGATAATATCGCCGCCTTTACCGCCCATAACACGACCGAGCAAAAGCATGTGCTTGATGTCGTAGAACTTCGCATAGAAAGGAATCGTATGCGCTAAATATACACCGATATCTTCGTAAATCTGCGCTGCAAGAGGATCGTCGTTTGCCATAAGCGCCTGAATTTCTTTCAGCTTCTGCGCAGGCGTTAAGCCCTCCGCAAACGTATGACCGCCAGCTTCTGCGAGCTTGATTACAGCGTCCTGCGAGAAATACTTGCAGCCTACGCCAAAATCGCCGCTCCATTCGTCCTGCATTGCGCCTTCGTTGAAGTCTACGGGTGCGAACGCGAGCTCAGAAAGCCAACCGTTGATACCGCCGTTCGTATTGATGTAGCCTACTGCTTCACTCGTACCCATTGCAATACCAAGTACGCCGTTATCGTCAAGGTCGATTGCACCCGCCAAAGCGGTTACGTCGCCGTCGTTTGCGACCTCCAAGGGAATGTCTTTGCCCAGAAGCTTACCCATATCCTTTGCTACGTTGATATACATATTCTTTACGTAATCGCCGTATTTGGATTTGTCAACCTTAATAAACAGAGAAGCGACCATAATCTTGTTATCTACGTATACGCCTGCCGACGAAACGCCGATTGCGTCTACCGTAGGCATTTTCGATGCCGCCGTCTTCATTGCCATTAAAATTTCATTGTAATGATAGGTGGGATCTTCCGTAACCTTCGGATTCCAAACCACTTCTTCGCTGTATACAACCTCGCCGTTGATAACCGCGCTGACCTTTCTATCCGAACCGCCTGCATCAAAACCGATACGGCAACCGTCCAAATAGCCGCCTACGCGGATGGAAGCGTTCTTCTGCTCGGGAATTTCATTCTCTTCAAGCCAAACGACTTCAAACGGTTTTTCGTATACACCGCTCATGAACTCCACGTCGAATGCGCGCAAGCCTTCCATGGTATATGCCTGCTTTAAGTATTCATAAATCGATTTGCTGCCGGCAACGTAAATCTTATAACCGCCGACTACCCACAAAATCGTCTTTGCAAGACGTTCCGCTACACGGAAATTGAGTTTGTCGTTTACGCCGTCTGCAAGCGCGTCGTAGCTGTAAACATAATTATAGCCGCCACTTCTTTCCGCAATAAGGGTCACTTTTACGGCGTTACCGCTCTTTTTAACCTCCGCGTCAAAGTCGTTTAACGCCTTGATCATGGGATAAAAATTTTTGTCTAATACAGGCAATTTCATAATTCACCTATCTCCTCTTTATTTTTGTGTTTATTATACTACCAACTCCTTGAATTTCAATAGAAATTCTTTCATGAATATGTGAGATTCTTTCAATGTTAATAAAAGCGAAATATTTTGAAAGTCTTATTCACAAAAAAGGAGCGGCAATACCGCTCCTTTTTAGGTTATTCTTTTACCGATTCCAAGAGTGCATTGACGGAGGCTTGTAATTCGGCAAGCTTTTCATTTGCCGCCGCCTCATCCTTAGCTTTCAAGGAATAATAGATTTTGAGCTTTGGTTCGGTACCCGAAGGACGCACGCACACGAAAGAGCCGCCTTCAAGCTCATAATATACACAATTGCATTTCGGGATATCCATCTGAGAAACGTCGCCGTTTGCCGACGTGCGTTTTGCCGCGCTGTAATCACGGATAGCCTCCACGTTAATACCTGCAAGCTCTTTGGGCTGTACCGCCTTTAAGCCGTCTACAACGGCGTTCATTTCCTTCATCGCATTCAAGCCCGAATACTGAATGGAAACGTTTTTATCCAGCACGTAGCCGTATTTTTGATAGATTTCCTGTAATCTTCCGTATACGGTTTTACCGATATACGTATAATAGCAAACCATTTCTGCGCACAGCATCGACGCTACGACAGCGTCCTTGTCTCTTGCGTGCGTACCGCGAAGATAACCGCAGGATTCTTCAAAGCCGAAGATATACGTATGCTTGCCGTCGCGCTCCCATTGCTTAATCTTCTCGCCGATGAATTTAAAGCCAACGGGCGTTTCGTATAAGGTTACGCCGTAATCGTCGCAAAGTGCCTTTGCCATACCCGTCGTAACGAAGGATTTAACTACCGCCGCATTCGAGGGCATTTCCCCCGATTCGGATAAGCGCGTTAAGATATAATCCAACAACAGAATACCGACTTGATTGCCCGAAAGCGCAACAAATTCCCCGTTATCGTCTTTAAGCGCAACACCCAATCTATCGGAGTCGGGGTCCGTACCGAATACAACGTCCGCTTTGATTTCATTTGCAAGCGCAATACCCATAGCGAGGGTTTC
The DNA here is from genome assembly GCA_017482415.1 of Clostridia bacterium. Classification (GTDB taxonomy): domain Bacteria; phylum Bacillota; class Clostridia; order Christensenellales; family Borkfalkiaceae; genus Scatosoma. The sequence goes on along the minus strand of JAFUMY010000030.1, from coordinate 11,165 downwards.
TTTGAATTCGGGGTTGGGTACTTTTACCGTCGAGAATTCAGTATCCTTAACCGCCTGTGCCTCTACCACCGTTGCATTGATGCCAAGCTTTTTCAAAATCGACATAACGGGCACGTAACCGCTGCCGTGAACGGGCGTATAAACAAGCTTCAAATTCGCGCCGCATTTTTCCACCGCTTCTTTGGAAAGCGTGAGCGTGGAAAGCTCTTGAATATAATCCTCGTCAAGGGTCTTGGGAACGGACGAAATCAAAGGGCTGTTTTCATCGCTTTCCACCGAGAGATAATCGGTAATTTTATTGATTTCCGCAACGACCTTTGCCGTATCCTCGGGGGACATCTGCGCGCCGTCTGCGCCGTAGACCTTATAGCCGTTATATTCTTTGGGATTATGGCTCGCCGTAATCATAATCCCCGCCACCGTTTGCAGATACCGAACGGCATAGGAAAGCATAGGTACGGGATGTACGTCATCAAAAAGATAGGCTTTGATACCGTTCTTTGCTAAGACGCCTGCCGCCGCCTTTGCAAATTCTTGGGATTTTCTGCGCGTATCGTAGGAGATTACAACGCCTTTTTCTTGCTCAGCTTTATCGAGAGATTTAATCCAAGCGGAAAGCCCCTGCGTAGCACGCATAACGGTATAAATATTCATCATGTTCATGCCGTAGCCGATTACCCCGCGCATGCCTGCCGTCCCGAATTCGAGTTCGCCGCCAAAACGGTATTCAATATCCTCCGCTTCATCCTGCAAGCTTTCAAGCTCAATTCTCCCCTCTTCGCAAAGTCGAGGATCCGCTATCCATTTTTCAAAATTTGCCTGATAATTCATCTGCGCCTCCCTATTATTACCTTTTAATTTTATTGTTGTTCGCTTACGTTTTGTTCTTCAACAGGTACTTCAATGGTTTCGGGCTCTGCCGTCTCCAGCTGTTCCTTTGCCTTTTCCCCTTCTTCAATATATTCGAAGAAGTGCTCGCTGTCGCCAAAGTCGGGGTTGGTTGCAACGCCTTCGTAGGTGATGAAATAATCCTTTCCCTTCATTGTGTAGTAATGCACGTATTGCTGGCAAATGAATAAGAAATACGAAGCAGGAACGGTAATAAGCAACGCGCTACCAAAGGTAGCAACCGCCGCAATTACGTTGAGAATAATAACCAAATAAACGGTAGCCACGTAGGTAGAGAAGACTTTAGAAACCTGTCTCTTTTCACGTTTATTTCTGTAATGAATCGCCTCTCTTAAAGGCTGATTATCCGCCGTCATAGCAGGCATCCAAGGCCCCGTAAACGTCAGCTTCAACGACTGACAAACCACAATCAGCGTCATTGACAGGAACAGCCCTGCAAGCAGAGGCATGAACATCAAAATGAGACAGCAAATTGCAATCGTTGCAACGTCGAAAAGGAACACGACGGGTACGTATAAGCCTGCATATGCGCAAGCCTTACCAAGGTTAGAAATAAACGCCGTCGCAAAAGGCGTATCTGCATACGTAGCCATCTTGTCGTTCAACGTACTTCCAATCGAGAAATAGAAAAGCGTATCGACAAAACGCGTAACCAAGTATACGATGATGATACCGATGCAAACCAATACGATTTCCGTCTTCATGGAAGCAATCAGTGTACCGAGTTCACGCAGTAAGCCGCCCTCACCATTCACGCCGAAGATTGCACGCAAATAGCTTGCCGCGCTTCCCAAACCCTCCTCCCAAGAAACGAGAGCTTTAAAGAAATTTTTTGCGTTTTCAATAATACCTTTTACAATTTCGCTGTCTAAAATTTCACGGATTTCCGGTAAAACAAACGCCGTTATCAATGCCGCGGAAAGCAATGCGATAATCACTTTATACAATAACAGTTTATAAACGTGTTTAAAATTTTCCATTAAAAGATGTATGCTGTTACGAAATCTCATATCGTATTCACCTCATTTCCAATTAATAAAATCTGTTCAAATCGGCTCGTTCGATTTGATCGCGGTCGAAATATGCAATCTGCATACGCACACAATAAATCATCAGAAGCGCTGCGTACAATACCGTTGTCAAAATCGTGAAAATCAACGTAAACGGCAGGAAGATTGCACAAAGGGAAATCAACGTCTCCACCACTATAACCGAAAGAAGCTGCACGGTAAGAAGCTTCCACTTAATCGGGGTTACAAGCTGATAGGAATAATGCAACGCCTCGTATGCGCGGAAGCCCGTAATCTGCATACAGGGCAGCCACAAATAGATTGCGCTGATTACGTACACCAATACGATATGAAAGGCAATCAAGAAAACCCCTATCAAGATATATGCAAAAACCTTAACGGTCACAAGCGACAGCAAATACAAAACAGCCGAAAGCAACAACGCCCAAAGCTCATAGATAAGCAGGATTAACAATACATATCCGCCTGTCGATATGAAATTATCGTTCAATTTCGACCAAATACCGTTAAAAGTACGCTTGCCGATACGGAAATGTTTTTCCAAAAGCGCAAGCAAAAGCGCAACGCAGGGAATCATTACAATAATCCCAACGATGCCAAATAAAACCGAACGCCAAGAACCAAAATTCAGGACCGAAACGGCGCGGAAAATATTATTAAACGTCCAATCCGCCAATTCTCCTTTGAACGCGCCGCCGACCACTTCAATAATCGCCCCCTCGTCTACGGAGAGGGATAAGAAAAATGCCGGCAGAATCACAAACGGGAAAATGTAGAAAAAATTCTTTAAGATGTACTTTATCGATTGCTTAGTATATTTCATAGTTTTTTCCTCACAATTCTTTTTTTATTATAACATAAAAAAACAGGTGTGTAAAGTGTTTTCCGAAAAAAAGCTTCGTCTTTGCAGTGTATATTTCTTGCAAGAACGCATTTTCCTGCGTCGCGATTGCTTTTTAAAGAAAAATCCCCCGAGGTTATTATGCAACCTACAAGGGATTTTATGATTTTAATCGTCCATTATGCTCGTATAATAACGAATGGGAATAGCACTCCAACCATGACAAAGACTGCCCGCGTTTCCAAAAGCCTGTGCCCCGTCAATCGTTTCCCATACCGTATTGCCGTCTTTCGTCATTACACCGTATTCCCTACGGATTTCCCGTAACACCCAATCACGATATTTCTTCTTATCCGTCGCCAACAAAGCGTCGTATTTAAAGATTTTCATACTCAAAGAGCAATCGCTTAAATCGCCGTTTACAATTCGTTCGCATATACGCTCGCTTTCCGTCTTTGAGGTCAAGCCTGCAAGAATCGCCAACGCATTTCCTAAAACCGTGTACTCCGCTCCCGCGAGCGTCATTGCGTATAAGCCTGTTTCTTGACGGAAAAAGGTCTCTTTCGTGCGCTGTTCGCTTTCCTGTAATAAGCCGTCGTAAGCGAACCGTTTGCCCAACCTTTCATCGATTTCACGCAGGTTTTTGAGCGCGAGAATGAAGAGTATATTAATCATCAAATCGGGCGCGGGATTTTCTTGATTCACAAGAGTAACGTCCAAATACGGCGACCAATCGTAAAAATTCCAATGATTTGCGCCTTTAAACTCCGTAACCAAGCCGTCTTTGCGATTATCGATAAACACGTTTAATACGGAAATCAGTTTTTCGTATACCTCCTCGGCTAAGCCTACGTCCCCTGTGTATTGTAAATACTCGTTGATTTCCATAAAATAATACAACGAAAAGGAAGGTATCGTTAAATCCATGCCGCAGGGATAACAAATCGATAAGAGTCCGTCCTCCCGACAATCTTTGCTGATAAGCTTCAAATTCGCACGAACGTAATCAGCATTACCGCCCTCGAAGGCTTGATATCCAAAAAGCGCCTGATTTCTCGAATCGTATACGTATAAACACTGCTCTCTCCAAGGCGTGTCAACGTAATGCTCCATCATACAAAGCTTCAACGTATTAAGGCAGGCGTTGTAAATCCTTTGATCGAGCGCATTCGACAGCTTTACCTGCTTTTCTTGGATTGGATAGACCTGCGGAATCACACCGATTCGTTCAATCTCTATGGGGGCTTCCGTATGGATTTCCAAATAGCGACAGCCCAAACGAAGCATATAATTCGTGTACTCGTTTACACCTGCTTTGGCGATATAATCAAAGCTAAAATCCCGATTGCCGATTATCGCACGGACGGAACCGTTTTGCAAATCCTCTCCCCATTCCACGTGGATTTTCTGTTCGATTGGAGAAGAAAACTTTAACGTCGCCAAACCCACCGTTTCTCGGCCTAAATCTATTACGTAATGTGTGTCATTTGCATAAACAAGGCTACCGTGTACGCATTCAAGAAGTTCTAATTTCTTAATCGGACGCCTCGAAAGCGCGCAATTTTTGTCCACGACTGTGGCAAAATCAAGGCCCGTGCCAGAAATCATCCAGCCGTCCTCTTTCGTTGCGTCGTAAAAAAAGCTAAGACCCAACTGCCGTGTTATCAATTTTTGTATGCCCTGCCGATAGGCTTGACTATATCTCGCGCGTGTATTTTCGTCGCTTGCAAGTATTACTTCGGCATCCTTTTGCAGCTCGAATATAACGCCTGCTTGCGCCTTTTTATATCGCTGCGTATCCACGCCAAAATGCCAAACGAGCACCGCAATAGAATTCTTCCCCGTCGTTAAATAGGAGGTAATATCTATTTCATCATAGACCTTGTACCATTCGTAATCGGCATATTGATTACTTTCTACGTACCGACCATTGATAAACAACGTGTAATCGCTATCACAAGAAAGAAGGCACTTTACATTGCCCTCTTTCCACATAAATTCGTTATAAAATTCGCCATAGGTATCAGGTTTGGAGTCCTGTTCCACCCAAATCCATTTGGCTTTTCGAAAACTCATACATTCCACCCAAACAACTATTGTTTTTTATTATTCCCATTCGCTTAAAATCCGAATATATAGGCACTGCTTGAAGCCTTTATTGAAACTGTTTATAGATTTCCTCTACCTTTTTCAGCCTAATATTTTCCCTTTGAAAAATATCGGTATCAAAACGGTATCAACAGCCCTATTCCTTTTACTTGGTCGTAGTATAGCATACTCAAAAATAAATTGCAAGTGGTTTGCAAAAGAAAAATGAAAGTTTTTTCCGCCAAAAAAAGTAGGGTAGAAAAAAAGCAGGAGAAAGAGTTTGGGTTGCGGACGCCCCTTACTCGGTTCAGAGCATCGGTCAATGCCCGCTGCTTCAAGGCGTTCACGCATTTTGGCCCAGTGGGTTACGATTCAGCGCATTGTGTCAAGCCGTGGGTTACAAATACACAAACTCCGCAAAAATAAAAGGATTTTGGTGGGTTGTGAGTGGGTTGCTTATTATTTCGAGCGTTTATTTGCTTAAAACGTATTTTATGATTTGGATAATTTCCTTACAGTCTTTCAACGACAGTTTTATTTCTTTTGCAATTTTTAACAAATCTTCTTCCGTTGGTTGCCCATTACCCAAAACCGTCATTTCGTGTTCTGGCTTATTCGGCGTAGGCGTTATATCATACGCAGGCGAAAGCTCGTAACCGCCCTTTTGCTCGTTGTAGAGAAACGCAAAATTTTTACCGTGGTCATCGCGATTGCCGTACAAAACGTTGAAACACATTCTGCGATACGCTTCATACAAATCGTCCTTGTCTATGCAAATTTCTTTGACTACCTGAAAGAAATGCATATAGTCCAAGTTGGGAACTTTATGCGTGGTCTCAAGCAAGGATGCCAAAGAAATCATATGCACTCTCTTTTCCCCTTGTCTATCAAAACGTTTTGTTCCAAAATACCCCGAACAAAGTTTTGACGGATACAGCTTAAACTCGTTGACATTGATTCCGCAAGCACGCGCAAGTTTATTTGCTTGCAATTCTCGTTCCCCGATATTTTTCGGATCGTAATTGCAAGGGAATTTTATAATCCAAGACTCGCCGTCAATTTTTACGTGCGCTTTCGGTCGCGCACCGCCGCTTGAACCGCCCAAGCGATAAATCTCGTCTAAATTGACGTTGTCCATTTCATCGTCAAGAATTTTCTCCGCTTCGCTTGCGATAAAATCCAAATCAAAATTGTCCGTTTCATCATCGGCTATTTGCGTTGGCTCATAAGTCAAAGCCCCTAACCCACTACCGCTGATAAGCGTCAGTTTGGTAAGTGGCGAAAGTCTATCCGCATTCATCCCCTGCTTAGCAAGCATTCTGCGAACGAGAAGTTCACCCCAACCATCGGGCAGAGAATCGTGGAATACCCCATATAATCCCCCAAAGGTCGCCTTGCTCGAACGATATATTTTATTCGATAACGGCAAAGAAAACGGAGAAATGCTAAAACCGTTTTTTACCCATTTTTCGTCGTATTGAAAGGCAATCCCATCGTCTAAATCCGCAAGATAGCCCACCGTTTCGCCATTATATTTGACTGTAAGTTTTTTAACCTTGCTAATCATCCTTCAAAATCCTTTAAGTTTGTTATCGACGAGCCCTTGAACAACTCTTCAAAATCTTTCAAGCAATGAAGCGCATGCGCTATCTTCAATAGCGAAACGAGAGATATTTCCCCCGTTGATTCAAAGCGACGAATAGATGCGTAACTGACGCCTGATTGTTCCGCTAAAGCCTTTTGCGAAATCTTCATAGCCTTGCGTTTTTTCTTCACGCGCGCGACCATATTATTTAATACGCTTTCTTCTGTAAGCGCATTCACAAATTGTCCTATATCAAAATTCCGTACCATAGTGCTATTATTTTAGCATATCACATCGCTTTTGTCAAGATAATTGCTTATATTTAGGCAATTTATTTATTGAACATAAAAATAAAACATCTATTAAGATTTTTGTTCCAAATAGATGTTTTTCATTTTTATTCGATTTACTATGTTAAATTGTGTTTTATACGCAGCTCCACGCGGTTCTTCTTCCACCGCAATTAATTTATCTCCTTATTATAAAGTACATTCTTTTATATAAGTCGCCCTTAAAACGCTCTCAAAGACTTATTCTTTTTGTAATTTCAATAACCAATCGTATACTTCTTGATTTTGATATGTGCTAGTCCATGCATCGTGCGAGTTTTCAGGATAAATAGTTAGCTTTACTTCACTTTCAGCATATTGCTTCACATGTTCTACCATATCAAGGGTTGCCCAACAAGGAACTACTCCATCATTAACGCAATGAAAAGCCCATACGGGCGTATTCTTTAACATTGCTGCATTCCAAGAAGATCCACCACCGCAAATCGGAACAATGGCCGCAAATAACTCAGGATGTGCCATTGCCAGAGACCATGTGCCATATCCGCCCATTGAGTTACCCGTCAAATATACTCTTTTTTTATCAACAAATGGTTGTTTGATATATTCCAAAATCCATTTATATAGTATTTCGGCATAATCCCACCAGGTTTTTATTTCTTCACACTGTGGTGCTATTACTATAAAATTAGATTTTACTTTACCAGCAAGCATTTCTTTGATAGGACCATGGGTATTGAGCTTTTCTATATCCGTTCCCCTCTCTCCAGCACCATGCAAATAAACAATCAAAGGCATAGTTTTTATATTTTCAACCTCTGGAATATACTCAAAAAAACGAATTTCATTATACTCTCTTTTATTTAACATCTTTTATCTCCATTTAATTGTCATCAGACCTTTCAGTTGAATGTATAAATTCTGCACGCTAATAATTTCATCCACATACGCAGATGAATATTCATCGTCAATATCCAACCTTTGAGGTCAATTTTAGAACTGATGATTTTAAATCAATCTTTAATGTTGTTAAAATACAAATAAGCAGCAGCCGTCCAACCAAGCATTTCAGGTGCTTCATATTCGCAATTTGAAATCTCGCCTGTAGTTCCGTCATATTTTTCAAAAAGTTTATGTTCTTTTTCAAAAACATGCTCTACCGTTGCCATAAACTTGTCTTTAATACGCTTTGCGTCCTCTAAAAGATGAACATTAACTAATCCGACATAATCCAAGATGTGCATCTCGCCCCACATTAACGGATAGTCCCATTGGTAATAAATATCCTCACCACGATATGCGGCACATGTAACGCCATGCTCAAGCTCTAATTGTTCTAAAACTTTTTTTGCTCCTTTAGAATCCTCGCTTATCCCAAAAATGTAAGGGTATAAACTTGCATTACTTAAAATACTTCCGTGTTTTTCCGTAACGAAATTATAATCCATATAAATTCCATCTTCTGTTAAGAAATATTGATTCATCAAGTTCTTGCGAATCAAGGCTTTGTTTTTATACTCTTTTGCCTCTTCGCATCTTCCAACAACCTCCAACATTTCAGAAAGTTTAACTTCTGCATCATACAAAATACAGTTCAAGTCCAAATGAATAAACTCAGCTGAAGCAATATTAGTCTTTTCATTTCTAAAACGCATGTTGAAATCAAATCCGCTCTCAGCAATACTCATAAGTTCCGTACCGATACGAAGTTGCTCTTCCTTGGAATCGCTATATTCTTTAACTCTATCAGAAAAAGCAAAATAATGACCTAAAGTAACCTCTTCTGTATCAGTAACGTAATAAGCATTTAATCCAAATTTTCTAGTACGCTTTTCTTTCCAAAAATTATGTTCTTTAATGATGGAGTCAACATATCTAATAATAACGTTATTATCGCCGGTATACTTCCAATATTCATATACCCCACGCGTAAAAAACGGAGGCTGACTTCTATTTAATAAGGAAGACGCGTTTGGCATATAACCCAGCTTATTAATAAAATAGGCAATATTATCAAGGTTATTTTTTACTTGTTCGCCTCTACCTAAAATCATTAGCCCTATATTTATAAAATAAGTATCCCAATAAAATAAATCGGTATAAATATCCTTCATACAAGGCGAAGAATATGGATAAGGAACTTCATTATTTGGTTCTTTTATTGTTTTATCAATATTATTTTTTATGTAATCAATAATTTCTTGCATACTTTTTCCCTTTCTAAATCAACTATAAAAATAAAATATAAGAAAAATGCTTATCTTAAAATAAAGAGTTTCTTATTTTCAACATTACTATCACTGCCGATAAACACTTCAAACTCACCGCTATCAGCAAAACACTTGCCGTCAAAATGATAATATTGCAATTTTTCTTCCGTGATAACAAAGTCAACCTTTTTAGTTTCATGCGCTTTCATAAATATACGCTTAAAGCCCTTGAGTTCCTTTTCCGGTCTGACAACCTCACTTACCTTGTCATTTATGTAAAGTTGCACAACCTCAACGCCGTCACAATCACTATCATTCGTTATATTAATAGACGCAACAATTTGACCGCCCTTCTCCATCGTTTCTTTATCTAAGGTAATTTCTCCATAAATAAACTTACTATAAGACAAGCCATACCCAAATACATAGGCAGGATCGGTTAACCCATCATCATATCGCGCCTGAAAACGCCACGTTGCATTGCTCTTAACATAAGGTCTTCCGAGCTTTTTCTTCGCATAGTAAACAGGAATTTGCCCTTCACAAGCAGGAATCGTCGCAGAAAGTTTTCCGCTAAAGTTTGCCTCACCACTAAAGAGTTTCGCAATTGCATCGGCCATTTTATGACCTAAGTTCCAACCCATAACAAGCGCATCGGAAGAAACAAACTCATTTAAAATCATAGGTCTGCCACTTACTACAAGCGTTACAACATTTTTACCAGCAGCTTTCAGCGCGTTAAAACAATTGATAGCATCATTTCTTACATGCAAATCATGGTGAGACCTTGCCTCTCCGTTGCTTTCACTCGACTCACCTATGTTAAAAATAACGACATCTGCTTTTTCGCATATCTTCTTTGCGTTATTTATATCATAATCTTCACAAACACCAACAACGTCAAAGCCATCATCGACAAATCCGGAAACAATGGTTTTAACATCGTCAACATGTTGAGAATATTGCCAGCAACCAAGCAAATCTTTACTTAATGAAAATTCACCAACAAACGCAATCTTCTTTGTTTTTGCAATCGGAAGTATTCCATTATTCTCTAAAAGCACTGGACACTCTAAAGCAAGTTCTTCCGCAACCTTTAAATGCTCATCACTAAATATAGTTTCCTTAGGCAATCTCTTAAAAGGATCATCAAAAAGACCCAAATCAAATTTCTTAACTAAAACTCTTAAAACCGCTTCATCTAAAAGTTCTTCACTCACCTTTCCGTCACGGATAGCATTTTCAAGTTCGAATTGATAAACGTCTGAACCAAGGTCTATATCCACACCTGCAACCAAAGATTTTACCGCGCAGTCATAGAGGTCTTTAGCATAGCCGTAAGAAATCATTTCAAAACAAGAACCTGCATCGGAAATTACAAGCCCATTAAAGCCAAACTTATCTCTTAAAATATCTCGTAAATACTTTTTATTGCCGGAAACTGGAATATTTTCTATAATATTAAAACCTGTCATAACCGAGTCAGCGCCTGCTTTCACGCCTTGTTCAAACGGATAAAGATACGTATTAAGCATTGTGTTTTCACACATCTCACAAACATCATAATCCCTACCACCCTCACAAGCCCCATAGCCAGCATAATGCTTTAAGGTTGACATAACATAAGCATCTTCATTTTGGAAGCCTCTAACAAACGCTTTTGCCATTTCACCTGCAAGATACGAATCCTCCCCCGGACTTTCGACAATTCTACCCCATCGAGGATCACGAGAAATATCTATCATTGGTGCATTTGTATATCGAATCCCACAGGCATTCGCTTCTTCCGCAGACGCCTTAGCGCTCTTTTCAACCAAGCTCGTATCAAACGAACAAGCCGATGCTATTGGAACGGGAAAAATAGTTTCCAAGCCATGAATCATATCGCTATTAATCAATAAGGGAATCTTCAATCTTGAATGTTCCAAAGCATAGTGTTGCATATAATCGGCCGTTTCACTCATATCCGTTGGAAGTTGAATAATCGTTCCGACTTTACCTTCTTCAATTTGTTTCATCAAATCAACACTATCAGGAACCCCTTGTTCGTCAAGGTTGCAACCTGCACGTAATACCAATTGCCCAACCTTTTCGGTTAATGTCATTTGTTTTAATAAGTCTTTTGCCCTATCTAAACTTGTCATAGAAAATCCTTTTTTATTTTTAATTTGTAAATAAGCCATAGTGTTTCACCTATGGCTTATTTACTTT
>JAFUMY010000005.1 GCA_017482415.1 Clostridia bacterium | reverse complement strand
TCAATGCTATAAAAATTAAATAATACTCTAAAGGCATACTTTTTTTCCTTCCTTATATTATATATGTATACTATATTTACCCTATTTTTATACGCTTTAATCAAAGCGGCGCGTTTGAAACGCGCCGTTTATTTTTTATAAGTCAATCGAAAAAGGATATAATTCCGATTTGGAAACCCCTCTATCCTTCGCCGCGCGCTTGAGCGCTTCTTTTTTATCCAGCCCTGCCGCCATATAATGCTTGATATGCTCGACCTCGGACAATGCGTTTAACGGACTTTCCTTTTCCTCTGCGCCGCCGATAATCAAAACGTATTCCCCGCGCTTTTCACCCGCTAAGCCGTCCTGCAAACGAAAATTCACCGTTTCCTCGTGGAGCTTGGTAATCTCCCGAACCGCCGCGGCAGGTCGATCCCCAAACACCTCGTACATCGCCTTGATATCCTTATCAACGTCCTGCGGCGCGCTGTGAAAGGCAAGGGTCATATCCAAATCCTTGTACCTTTCCAAAACCGCTTTTTTCTCGCTGTTTTTATCGGGCAAAAAGCCGATGAACGCAAACCTGCCTGCGGGTAATGCCGACAATACAAGCGCGGCAACAAACGCACACGCACCCGGAATCAGGGTATACGGCTCGTTGTTTTCTCTTAAAATCCGACAGACCGTATTCCCTGGGTCGGACACAACGGGCGTGCCTGCATCCGAGACCACCACCACGTTTTCACCCCGCCGAGACGCTTCTAAAATCTTTTCCGCCGCTTCCTTTTCGTTGAATTTATGACAAGCGTATAACGGCTTTTTAATTTCGTATGCGTTCAGCAGCTTAACGGTATGCCGCGTATCCTCGCAAAAAATCACGTCCGCTTCCTTCAGCGTCTCCAACGCCCGAAGCGTTATATCCTTTAAATTCCCGATTGGGGTCGCTACAAAACTGACCATTCCGTCCACCTCATTCGTTATAAATCGTTTCTTTGATTTCCGAGCAGGGTTTGCCACCCTTGACTGCCTCTACCATCACCAAATATGGTTTCGAACCGTACCTGCCCCCCACGAATTGAATCTTTTTCACTTCCAATTTCTCATCGTGGAGCGTATAGCAAACCTCCGCCAAGCGGTCGGCACGGTGCAGCATACACAGCCTACCGCCGTATTTTAAGGCAAAATTCGCCGCCCTTGCAATCTCCTTTAAGTTGATTGTCAATTCCTTCCGACAAATCGCCTTATGATACTCGTCGTTGTCAAAGCCGCCCTTTTCATACGGCGGATTACAAAGCACCAAGGAAAAGTATTCCTGATATGCCTTGGGAAGCTCTTGCAGCTTACCGCAGACAAACGAAAAGTTTTTAAAACCATTGTACTCCGCCGTCTTTTTGGAAAGCGCGGAAAGCTCGGGCTGTAGCTCGAAAAGAGTATATTCCGTATTCGGAAATTTTCCTTTATTTAAGGCATGGAAATGAAAGGCGACGATACCGCTTCCCGAGCAAAAATCCGCCACCTTATCCCCTTTTTTGGGCTGCGCGAATTTAGAAAGCAGCACCGAATCGGAGGTAAATCGATAAAGCCGCGTATCCTGCACGATTTTCAATCCGTCGATGAGCATGTCTTCCAAGACCTCGTATTCACCCAATTCAATTGCATTTGGCATAGCGACACCTCCTTATCTTCTTTCGTCTATCAGTATATCATCAATACACGAAATTGTCAACCTTAAATACGACGAAAGCGTTTTTGAAAACGCATACTTTCCAAAAAGGTCACACAAGCTGTTTTCGTGAATACTTTATCGGAAAATTTAGACAAAAATCTCAAAGAATTAAAAAAGCTCCTCCCCTCCGAGGATATTTTAACCTACGAGTTCGACAGCCAAGACCGCGTCCACTGCGCCATCGTTTATGCCGACGGCGTCGTCAATAAACAGCTCCTTGGCGATTTGGTTGCACGCCCCATTTCTAAAACCTCCTTAAAATCAAAAAACGAGGGGGGCAGGTACGAGATTAAATTCGAAACCATAGAAAAAACCGCACTTTTCCCCGAGTTAAAACAGCCTAAGGATTTCAGCGAAGCAGTTAAGGAAATTTTAGACGGAAATTCCCTTTTACTTGTCGACGGTCTGAAAACGGGACTCATTGTCGGCGCGAAGCTCTTACCCGTCCGCACGGTAATGGAGCCGCCGACGGATATCGCGGTGAAAGGTCCGCGCGAGGGCTTTATTGAGGACGTGAAAACGAATATGTCCCTCGTTCGAAAGCGTTTAAAAACGCCTGACCTGCGTTTCCAGACCCTGCGTGTTGGGAAACGCTCGGATACAGCCGTTACCGTCTGTTGGTTGGAGGGTACGGCAAATACGGAGGTAAAAGACCGTATTTTGGAAAAATTAAACTCGTTTTCCATTGACAACGTGCCTGATTCCTCGTATATCGCCGCTCTGCTCGCACCGAGAAAACACTCCGTTTTTCGTTCCATCGGGACAACGGAAAAGCCGGATATTTTCACCGCAAAACTCGCTGAGGGCAGAGTCGGAATCCTTGTAGACGGCTCCCCCATAGCGCTAACCGCGCCCTTTCTTTTAACGGAAGATTTACAAAGTAGTGAGGATTATTTCATCTCGCCGTTCATGGCGACAATCTTCCGTTTGTTACGGCTGATTGCCGTGTTCGTCGCGGTACTGCTACCTGCGTTTTACGTTTCTGCGCAGATTTTTAAAATGCAGCTCTTGCCGCTTGGCTTGATGCTCACAATCGCAAGCAGCGTTCGAGAACTGCCGCTATCTCCGAGCCTTGAAATGTTTGTCGTGCTACTTCTTTTGGAGGTATTGAAAGAGGCAAGCATACGCATGCCGAAATACGTCGGGATGTCCCTTTCGATTGTCGGCGCGCTCGTTCTTGGCGAAACGGCGGTATCGGCAGGCTTTTTGTCCACCCCTGCCATTATCATCGTTGCCTTTTCGGGAATCTGTCTGTACACCGTCCCGAATTTTGTGGAAACGGGGAGTATTTTGCGTTGGGTTTTTCTCATTATTGCAGGCAGCATGGGCCCGTTCGGTATCGTACTCTTTTGCGCATTTCTTTTGTATTATCTACTCTCGTCCGATTCGTTTGGAACCCCTATCCTTGCGCCGTTCTCGCCGCTGATTCCCCGAGATCTTCGCGACACGGCAATAAAATACGATCTTTTCCGCTTGAAACGTCGCCCGAAAATTTTACAATCTGAAAACGAAACCCGATTGACCTCTAACAAGGAGAATTGATATGTCGAATACCAAACCAAATCTATACGCTACCGCAAACGACGAAACGTACGGCAGGCAGATTGCCTTTACCGCCGCGTTCATACTGCCCGCCGCAAAGCTGTTGGAAGCACCCTCTATCCTCGCAAAATATGCCGCAGGGGATCTTTTGGTGCCCGCTCTTTTGCATTTTTTATTGCAGGGCGGCTTATTGCTTGCCCTGCTGTTTGCCGCGACGGGCTCGGATAAAACCTTATTCGAACGCCTGGAAAGCATGCTCGGCAAAGGCGCGCGCGTAGTCTATTTTTTCCTTACCTCTTACTTTGTTTTTTCCGCGCTCTTGCCTTTGCTGGACTTAGAAAAATACGTCTATGCCGCCTTTTTTGATACTGCACCGACAAGCTTTTCCTTTGCAATGTTTTTTCTTTTGAGTGCATTTATCTGCATGAAAGGCTTAAAAACGGTGGGTAGAAGCGCGGATATTTGTCTGTTTTTGTTTTTACTTCCCTTTCTTGCCCTGCTTGGCATGTCCGTTTTTGAAACGGATTTCACCCATCTTCTGCCCCTCTTTGGAACAAAATTTGGGGATAGCATGTACGCGTTTACCAAAACAACACCCCATTTTAACGACGCATTGTTTCTGCTTCCTCTAATCGGAAATTATCGACATAAAAAAGGGGATATTCCAAAAATTATGGCAGGGTATTCGGTCGGCTCGTTTTTGACCTTGTTTTTTCTCGCCGTGTTCTTTGGATTGTTTTCCTCGATTGCCGCAAGGGAGCATTACGCCTTTTCTAAAATCGCGCAGTACTTCCCAGCTCTTAAAATTACAGGCAGAATCGACCTCGTTTTTATCTACGCACTGACCGTCGTGCTGCTCTTTTATACCTGCTTTCTTTTGCAGTATGCCACCTCGTTTTTCTGTCGTGGAATCGGCACGCAAAAAAAACTAATCCCAAGCGCCGTTTTGAATTTTGGGCTCTTTTTATTCGTTCTGTTTTTCAACCGACGCTATAACGCTCTTTATGCACTAATCAGCGGCAAATTATTTTGGATTTTTTGGCTCGTCGCAGCCATGCTACCCTTGTTTTTTCTTTTACCGAAGAATCAAAAGGAGGACAACCGTGCGTAATACCCATGCGAGAAACACCATTCGATACTACGTTGCAATCGCTTTGATTTTATTATTTCTCTTCGTTTCCAACGACTTTGGAATGCTCGACGTGCAAAAAACCGCCATTGTAACGGCGGCAGGAATCGACCGCGAGGGGGATACCTTTATCGTGACGTCACAAATTGCCGTTCCTGAGTCCTCCAAGCAAGGCGAAGCCTCTAAATCCGTCCAGCTCGTCAGCCGCGGTAAAACCGTAGCAGACGCCTTTGAAGAAATCAACGCCAAAACGGGTTGGTATCCAAAGCTCGTTTTTTGCGACCTAATCGTGCTCGGTGAAAAGACCGCTGCATCAAACGTCTTCGACGCCCTTGATTTTTTCTTACGCGACGAGTATCTTAGCGATAATTGCTTGGTTGCAACCTGTGACGGTACCGCTAAAGACTTACTCAATACCGCCGCGTTGATTGATTCCTCGAGCAGCCAAGCCATTGGAAAAATCCTTTCCGAGCACGCAGAACGCGTCGGCACCGTCCTCCCCTCTTCCTTGCGCGAGTTTGCAATCGGCTATTTCAGCGAAAGCGCAAGCGGTTTTTTACCCGTCATCAAAATCGAACCGCAGCAGGAGGACAAGGATAGCAGCTCGAATAGCGCAAGCTCGTCGGAAAACCAAAGCTCGTCGTCTGGTGGCGGCAATTCTTCAAGCGACAGCTCTTCAGGCGGTCAAGCAAACAACCAGCCTGTTTTCAGCGCAAGTGAAACGGCGTTATTCGTAAAAGGCAGGCGCGTGGAAACACTTACCCAGGAAGAAACCTTCGCTACGGGAGCGGCTCTTAATAAGCTTCGTCTTGCGTCCTACCCTGTTTCTAACGGCTCTGAAACCTGTACACTGACGGTAAAACGTAACGACCCGAAAACCTATCTAAAAGTCACGGATATGGATAGTACCCTGCATATCGAAATCACCCTATCCGCAGGCGTGCTTGATTATTCACGCGCGCAAAGCCTTGAAAACTTCACGGATGCAGGCAACGTTTCTGAAGCCTTTTTCCGACGTGCAGAAACCAAGCTCACAGGTGCGCTTTATCGCGTCTACGAAAAATGCCGTACCTGCGGTTGTGACCTTTTCGGCGTTCGAGAACGGCTAATTAAATACGAAAAACGGGAATTTCGAAAAAAAGAACACGGCGTTTTTCAAAACACCGATGCTGTAATTTCCGTCCGTTTTCAAAACGTCCGCTAACCGATTATACAATTATGCTTGTGTGTATAAGTGTGGATAACTTTTTAG
>JAFUMY010000004.1 GCA_017482415.1 Clostridia bacterium | reverse complement strand
TTGCCCAAGTATTTGACAATCGGTTTCTCTTACCTCATGGCATTGTATTCGGGAATCGAAGAGAATGGGGGCGTGTACGAGGTGAAGCTGAAAACTCGTACGATTGAAATCAAGGACGACAAGCCTTATCTCGATTATTTTGCAGCGAAAAATTCCGTGGAAGCATTCATGAAAGACGTAGCGGTTTGGGGTGAAGATTTGACGGCGTACACAGGCTTCGTTGATGAAGTATTGGGCAATATAGCCAAAATCCAAAACGGTGAAGTTCTCATCTAAAACGATTGAAAGGCACTTAAAAGAATCATGGAAAAAGAAAAAGTTTTCATCGAGTTAAGAGCTTACTTAGGGATGCTCGTTGGATGCGTATTTTATGCGCTTAGTATCGTGCTTTTTTTGGAACCTTGCGGCATTGTTGCAGGCGGCGTATCGGGGCTTGCCACTCTATTGCATTTACTCAATGAAAAAATTCCTATCGGTTTGGTTTCCATTGCAATTAACATTCCCATTTTTTTGCTTGGATTAAAATATACGGGTTGGAAATTCATTTTGCGGTGTTTGTTAACGGTCGCTACATTAGGTATCTTTACCGACGTTTTAGCGTTTTTACCGGCAATGACAAACGAACCGTTGCTTGCGTCGCTTTACGGCGGCGTATTTCAAGGAATAGGCATCGGCTTATTTATTCGTTTTGAGTTCAGTAGCGGCGGCACGGAATTGCTCGGTCGCGTAATTTCCAAATGGGTAAAGATACTCAATATTCCGATTTGCGTTGGACTTTGCGATGCGATTGTCGTTGTTGCGGGCGCAATCGTTTTGCGGGCGGCAGATAATATTTTATATGCCTTGATTGTTGTGTTTGTAAGCACGAAGCTCAGCGAATTGATTTTGGTTGGCATTGAGAAATCGAAGCTGTGTATTATTATATGTAATAAAGGCAAAGAGGTTGCGGAAGAATTGATTGCGAAAAGTCCTCGCGGCGTCACGATGTTAAACGGTGAGGGTATGTATCGCCATGAGAATCGGGATGTGTTGTTGACTTGCGTAAAGAATCGTCAATTAACGCAGCTTCGTAAGATCGTGCATTCCGTTGACGATACGGCATTCGTTATTATCAACGATTCCGTTGAGGTACGCGGTAAAGGATTTATTTCTTGGGAAAAGGAAGTATAACTATGGAAACAATTATCATCAACACAAAGGACAACGTGGGAGTTTCCTTGGATGGGAATGACAAAATCCCCGCGGGACATAAATTTGCCCTTTGCGACATTAAGCAGGGTGATTACGTCGTTAAGTACGGAGAAATTATCGGTAGAGCAACTTCTCCGATAGCAAAGGGTGAGTGGGTGCATACGCACAACGTAAAATCTCATTTAGACGAAAACGTGACGTATACCTACGATTTTCATGCGGAAAAACGCGCGAAAGAGCACGCTACCTTCCAAGGCTTCAAGCGTAAGCAGGGCAGGGCAGGGATTCGTAACGAAATCTATATTATCCCCACGGTAGGCTGCGTAAACAACGTGTGTATACGCCTTGCCAACGAAGCACAAAAACTGATTGAAGGCAGCATTGACGGTGTATTTGCGTTGGTGCATCAGTTCGGTTGCAGTCAGCTTGGCTCCGACAACGAAAATATTAAAAAGCTGCTTTGCGCGATTGCTTTAAATCCCAACGCAAGCTACGTGCTTTTCGTTGGGCTTGGCTGCGAAAATAACGGCATGGACGGAATTAAGGAAGTGCTGGCTCCGTATGGAAGAGATAACATTGCGTATTTCAACTGTCAGGATGTCGAGGACGAGCATGCCTACGGTATGCAAATCTTGAAAGAGTTTATTGCGAAAGCCAAAGACCTTCAACGTGAGGAGGTGGATTTTTCCGAGCTTTGTATCGGCTTGAAATGCGGCGGTAGCGACGGGTATTCAGGCTTGACGGCAAACCCCTTGGTTGGTAAAATCACGGATAAAACGGTTTCTTTAGGCGGAAACGCAATCTTGACGGAAGTTCCTGAAATGTTCGGGGCAGAGCAGCTCCTTATGAATAAGTGTAAAAATGCGGAAATCTTTGAAAAATACAAGAAAATGATTGAAGATTTCAAACGCTATTACACCGATCAGGGTTTCCCCGTCTACGAAAACCCCAGCCCCGGCAATAAAAAGGGCGGCATCACGACCTTAGAGGAAAAATCCCTCGGTTGTATCGAAAAAGCGGGCTCGGGCGAAATTGTGGACGTGCTTGCTTACGGTGAGCCCTTAAAAGGGGGTAAGGAAGGGGGCGTGTACGCGTTGAATGCACCTGGGAACGACCTGATTGCGGCGACGGCACTCGCGGCGAGCGGCGCGCAAATCGTGTTGTTTACGACGGGCAGAGGTACGCCGTTTTCCACGTTTGTACCGACAATGAAAATTGCTTCTAATTCGCGGCTTGCCGCGCATAAATCGGGCTGGATTGATTTCAATGCGTATTCGATGGACGAGGACGGCTTATTCGAGCTGTTGACGCGCTGTATTAACGGTGAATACAAATGCAAGAGCGAAGACGTGCGAGAAATCGCATTTTATAAAACGGGGGTTACGTTATGAGTTACATAAAAGACAATTTTTTACTTACGAACAAGATGGCGGAAAAGCTGTATTTCAACTATGCGAAAGATATGCCCATTTTTGATTACCATTGCCACTTGCCCGAACGTCAGATTTTGGAGAATAAAACCTTCAACGACGTATTCGAGATTTGGCTTGCAGGCGATCACTACAAATGGCGTTTAATGCGCAACTACGGTGTGGACGAGGAATTTATCACGGGCAACAAATCCCACAAGGAAAAATTCCTTACCTATTGCAGAGTGCTCGGTACGGCGTTTGGCAATCCTTTGTATCACTGGTCGCAGGTCGAGCTTAAAGAATTTTTCAACTGTGAGATAGAAATCAACGAGCAGAATGCAGAGCTGATTTGGGATTGGTGCAACGATTATATTGCGCTCAATAAAATCACTCCCCAGAAGCTCATCGAACAGTCGAACGTAACGCATTTGTTTACGACCAACGAAATTTTCGACGATCTTTCTCCGTTCCCCGCGATTGCGGCAAAGGGCTATAAATTCAAGGTCATTCCTGCTTTCCGCGCGGATAAAATTATGAATATTGACGCGAAGAATTACGTGGAATCGATTGAAAAGTTGGAAATGCTTTGCGGTGGAATTAAATCGATTGACGAGCTGGAAACGGCAATCGAAACCCGTTTAAAATCCTTTATTTCCGTTGGAACGACGGCGAGTGATATCGCGCTTGAACGCGTTTACCCGATTGCGGATAAGGAAGCGGCGAACGACGTATTTAGAAAGGTGCTTTTATCCCAGCCCATTACGACGGCAGAGGCGGAGATTTTTAAGGGCTATTTGACCTATTCTCTTTTCCGCTTGTACGCAAAATACGATATCGCAACCGAATTGCACGTTGGCGCAATGCGTAATAACAACTCGAAAATGCTTGCCAAGCTCGGTTTGGATACGGGTTATGACAGCATTGCAGAAGACAACAGCATTAAGAATATGTCGAGACTGTTCGACCGTTTAGACGGGGAAAATTCTCTTCCGAAAACGATTGTATTTAACCTGAATCCGAAAATGAACTCGGAAATCATGACCTTGATTGGTTGTTTCCAGAGCTCGGAGGCAAAGGGCAAGGTGCAATACGGTCCTGCATGGTGGTTCTTAGATAATAAGGTCGGCATGGAAAAGCACTTAGACGACTTGACTGCAACAGGACATATCGGTGCGTTTGTGGGAATGCTTACGGACAGTCGTTCGCTTTTGTCCTATCCTCGTCACCATTATTTCAGACGCATTCTTTGCAACTATTTCGGTGGCATGATGGAGCGTGGTGAAATGACCTCGGATGAAAAATTCGTAGGGAAGGTGGTACAGGATATCTGCTATCATAACGCAATCGAATATTTGAACGTGAATAAGTAAAACGACGAAAGCCCGACCGAAACGGTCGGGCTTTAAAAATGCAAACGGACGGCTTTGTGCCGTCCGTTTTACACTTACTAAAAGTGGAATATTCAAAAAAATCCGCCTGTGCCGCACCTCGGCAAAAAGATGAACCCGCGTAAAGCAGGTGGGTGCCGCATCTTGACGCATCGGACTTTCCGTATGAAATACAGACCTTGCCTATCGCCACGAATCACGAGCTCCCGAATAATAACTGTGGATCTCGTTTTATACCGAACTCCGAACACCGCAGATCAACTCTATTATACACCGCACGAGAGGGTTTGTCAACGGAATAAAAGGGGGATTTTCAAGCGTTTAAATTTTTCAAGAAGGAAAATATTTCCGCCTCGAAATTGAGCCCATACCGTTTATCGGGCACTTCTTTTACAGAGCGGAGAATGGAGTCAGCCGCAAAATCGGAGGCAAGCTTAATGGCGGTAGTTTCGTCCTTGCCTACGGCAATCGCCCCCACGAACGCGGAGGTGAACACGTCGCCTGCGCCGTGGAAGAATCCGTCGATATGCTTATGCGAATAGGTGTGCATATCCCCATTTTCGTCCGTATAGCAGACGGAAACGCCGTTTTCGTCCATAATCCCCGTGATGATAGGGCGAGGGCAAAGCGCCGCTAATTTTTGAAGAGCGGCATTTGCATTAGCAACGCTGAGAGGATAGGGCACGTCAGCTAAGAAGCAAGCTTCGGTGACGTTGGGTAGAATGAAATCGGCAGCCTTGCAAAGGGTGCGCATTTTTTCCACGAACGTAGAGGTGAAACCTGCATACAGTTTTCCCGCGTCGCCCATAACGGGATCGACGATGAATTTTCCGCCCGGCGCAAGGAACTCGCGTTTTACGGCGAGCACGGTGTCGATTTGCTCGATACTGCCGAGGTATCCGCTGCAAATATAATCGAATTTCAGCCCAAGGGATTTCCAGTGTTCGAGAATTTTGGGGATCTCGTCGGTCAAGTCCCGAAAGGTGTAGCCCTGAAAACCACCCGTATGCGTGGAAAGGAGTGCGGTGGGTAAGACGTTGCATTCAATTCCGCAAGCGGAAAGGACGGGCAAAGTAACCGTCAAAGAACATTTCCCGACGCATGAAATATCGTTGATAGCAAGTACGCGCATGGTTTTACCTTCCGAATATAAAAAAGTTTGATAAATCTATTATAAATTTCTTGATTTTTTTTGTCAAACATATTAAAATAGTGTTTATGAAGAATTTTCTCAAAGATATAAAATCTTTGATACAGAGGTAGAAAAAATTATGATGATTACAGGCGAACAGAAACAAACCACCGTTGCGTATGCAGATTTTTGCAACTACGAAAACGAAATCGTTACGATTAAGGGCACAATCCACAATATTCGTATGATGTCGGATTTTGCTTTCGTTATTCTCCGCACCGCGCGCGAGACCATTCAGTGCGTATACGCTGAAGCATTCTCCGATTATCGCATGAGCGAGGACGTGAAAGAGGAATGTGCGGCGAAAATCACGGGTAAAGTCGTGGCAGGTGAAACCAAGGACGGTAGTAAGCGTTATGAAGTGCAGATTCATAATATCGAGCTTTTGTCCCACCCTGCGGAAATCCCGCCCGTAGTTATCACGAAAAAGCAGGTCAATTGCGATCTTTCGACCAAGCTTGATTACCGTCCCGTAACCCTGCGCAACCCGAAAGAACGTGCGATTTTTAAGCTTCAAGAGGGGATTCAGCGCGGTTTCCGTGAATATCTTTCCAAAGAAGGCTTTACCGAAATCCATTCCCCGAAAATCAACTTTGCGGGCGCCGAGGGCGGTACGAACGTATTCAAGCTCGACTATTTTGGAAAACAGGTATACTTGGCGCAATCGCCGCAGCTTTATAAGCAGGCTATGGTAGCTGTGTACGAGCGTGTTTTTGAAATCGCGCCCGTATTCCGTGCGGAGCATCACGACACCAGCCGTCACTTAAACGAATACATTTCCATGGACTTTGAAATGGGCTTTATTGAATCCTTTGAGGATATCATGAACATGGAAACGGGCGTTTTGAAATATATCATGAATCTTTTGAAGACGGAATACAAAAACGAAGTGGAGCTTCTCCACATCGACATTCCTGAAATCAAAGAGATTCCCGTGCTCAAATTCATGGAAGCGAAAGAAATCATCATGAAGAAATTTAAGTACCAACCCACGGACATGAAGGACTTTGACCCCGAAGAAGAGCAAATCCTTGGTAAGTACGCAAAGAAGCAGTTTGATTCCGATTTCATTTTCATCACGCATTACCCTTCGAAAAAGCGTCCTTTCTATACGATGGACGATCCCGAAGACCCCGAATACACGCTTTCCTTCGACCTCTTGTTCAGAGGCTTGGAAATCACGTCGGGCGGTCAGCGTGTACACGACTATAAAGCGCAGGTTGAGAAGATGGAAAAGCTTGGCATGAACCCCGAGGAATTTGCGACCTACTTAATGCTCCATAAATACGGTGCGCCCCCTCACGGTGGTTTGGGCTTAGGTCTTGAAAGACTCACCATGCACCTTCTTGGCGCGAAGAATGTACGTGAAGCGGCGATGTTCCCTCGCGACATTAACCGAGTTAGTCCATAATCTCGAAAGCCTCATTTCCTACGCAATACAGCGTTGCGCTCCGCGCCGCCTTGGTCGTGTACGCCAAGTACACTCCCTGCGTTGGTGCTTGCGCGCCTTGTCTTGCTTGCAACTGTGGCTTTTAACGGTAATCCATAACCTCGAAAGCCTCCTATAGACAGGAAGTCGAGAAACTCAGTTTCTCGTGGGGCGCAGGGGCAACGCCCCGCAATAACGACCCCAAGAAAAGCAAGCGGTGCTTGCGTCCTACCGCGAAGCGGTCAACACGCGAAAGCGTGCAAAAGGTACCCATAATAAGCAACGTTCCGGCAACGTGACGTTGCATCCCAGACTTTCTATCTTTCCGTTTCGCATAGGAGTTACGAAGCCGTAGCCCAACAGGAAGTCGAGAAACTCAGTTTCTCGTGGGTTGTAAGGGTGAAACCCTTACGCAGGTATGGGCGGCAGC
>JAFUMY010000003.1 GCA_017482415.1 Clostridia bacterium | reverse complement strand
CGTGCGCGAAGCTGTGCCAGCATTTGCGGTGTCAAGGAAATTTCAGGCACAAGGAAAATCGAGCTCCTGCCCTGTTTCAAGCATTCTGCAATCAGCGTCAAATAAATCTCTGTTTTACCGCTGCCCGTAACGCCGTGTAAAAGCTGCACGGTGCGCGAATCCTCACGAATTGTTGTTACCGCGCGCTGCTGATCCTCCGTCAAGATACGGACGGGGGCTTCCCCCTCCACCGTTTTGTAGGGGTCACGCAGAATTTGCTCTTTCGTGATTTTTACGTAGCCCTTTTTTTCAAGCGCGGCTACGCCGCCGGGATACGCGTTGTTTAAATACGCGCAATCGGTCTTGCCGTTCGCTTCCAAATACTCCGCCGCACCGCGTTGATTTTTCGCCGTTTTCGCCAAGGTCATTTCCGAGACGGGCAGGGTCAGCTCCGCATAGTTACGCAGCAGCTCCCTTACCTTTCCAGTCCGCATTTCCGAGGGCAAAAACAAACGCAAGGTCAATGCCTTGGGCACTCGATAACGTGCCGTCAGCTTTTCCGCAAGCACAAGGCATTCGGGGTTGAGCGCAGGCAATTCGTCCGGGCAGGGATAAACCTTTTTCAAGCGTTCGATAGGTAGGTTAGATTCCGATTTTAAACGCATGACGAAGCCCGCTACGGTCTTGCCACCAAAGGGCACGCGAACGCGACTGCCAACGACTATGCTGTCGTCGCAGAGATAATCGTATATTCTGTCCGTTTCACTTGCCGCGATGTCTACGATTACTTCAGCAATCACGTTCTTTTCTCCTTTCGGTTTTTAAGCGTTTAAGTAAAGAATGTCCCGAAATCCGATTCGGGACAGTCTCAAAGATTATTCTTTTGCAACAACGACTCTGCCGTCTGCAATATCCTTGCAAGCGGACAAGAGTTCCTTGTCTTTACCCGTCGAATCGTGTACGCCGAGGTTCTTTTCCGTTTCGATGATCTGACGCGCGCGTTTTGCCGCGATCGTGCAGAGTGCATAACGGCTGATGGGTTCTTCTTCCGTCCCAAGTTTTCTGATCATTACGTCTACAGAAGGTTCGTTAATCATATTTTTTCACACTCCTTATGATTTGTGTTTTTATTTTTCTATTTTTATTCTTCACGAGCATGCTCGTCCAAGATTCTGCTCATTTCTGCCAAAGCAGTTTCAAAATCGTCGTTAATAATTACGTGGTCGTATACTTCGCTATGCGACAGCTCGTATTCCAAACGCGCCAAACGATTTTCAATCTGTTCAATGGTTTCCGTATTTCTGCCTATCAAACGGCGTTTCAGCTCCTCTAAGGAAGGGGGCGCAATCATAACCAGCACGCATTCGGGAAACACCTTTTTCGCGTTCAAGGAACCGACAACGTCGATTTCCATAATCACCGATTTTGTTTTCAAGGTCTCGCGGACAAAGGATTTCGGCGTACCGTAATAGTTCCCGAAATGCTCGTCGTATTCCAAAAAATCATCCTCGTCTATTCGCCGCTGAAATTCCTCGTGGCTCAAAAAGAAATAATGCTTGCCGTTCACCTCGCCGTCACGGGGCGCACGGGTCGTGCAAGAAACCGATTCCACAACGTCGTCGCGGCGTTTGATGATCGTCTTTACCAAAGTGCCTTTTCCGACCCCCGAAGGTCCGGATACCGCCATCAATACGTGTCCCATTGCTTTCTCCTTATTCGAGGTTTTGTACCTGTTCGCGAATCTTTTCAATCTCGTTTTTGAGCGCAAGCCCCGCCCTCGTAATCGTCACGTCGTTGCTCTTAGAGCAGGTCGTGTTCGCCTCACGATTGAACTCCTGCACCAAAAAGTCGAGCTTTCTGCCCACAACGCCCTCTTCCGAGATACTTCTAAACTGTTCGATATGCGAACGCAAACGGGTCAATTCTTCGTCGATATTCGTCTTGTCCGTATATACCGCAACCTCGGTCAAAAGCCTGCCCTCGTCCGTTTGCACACCGTCGAGATATTCCTTTACCCTTGCCGTCAGTTTTTCGCGGTATTCCTTTGCAATCATGGGCGCGCGTGCAGAAATTTCCGCAACCAAGCCCTCGATGGTTTCCACCCTCGAAAGCATGTCTTGTTTGAGCTTTTCGCCCTCGATAAGCCGCATTTCATTGAGCTTATCCAACGCCTTTTCCAGTGCAACGTCGAGCGCATTTTTGAGTTCCTCGTCGAGCGCAAAGGAATCCTCCTGCTTCAAAACCTCGGGATAGCGAAGCACCGAAGAAAGGGTCACGTCGTCAGGCAATTCGGGAAACGCCGCCTTCAAGGCTTTCGCCGCCGCCACGTACGAGCCTGCAAGCGCAAGGTCGGGGGTGAGGCTGGTCGGACGTTCGCGCTTGTCTTTTACGGAAATGAAAAGATCGGCATGACCGCGCGTGAGCTTCTTTCTCACCGTCGCGCGAATCACGTCTTCATACGCCGCAAAAATGCGCGGTGCTTTGATGGACACGTCCAGATAACGGTTATTCACCGTCTTGATTTCACAGGTCAGCTCTAAGCCGCCCTCTATATATTCGCCTTTACCGTAACCCGTCATACTCAGCATGGGAATTTTTCCTCGTTCGTTGGATTGCCCAATATATGGGTTTTACCATTATAACAGACTTTTTTAAAAATTTCAAGCGGTATTGCTCTTTTTTTATAAAAAAAGAGAAAGAAAGACGAAGTTTTCTTATCTTCGTCCTTCTTTTTTCGTTTTATAACCTTTTTAAGCCTCTGTTTCAAGGAGCTTTTTAAACTCCGCTTCGTCGATGATGCGGATATTCAGCTTCTTTGCCTTATCCAGCTTACTGCCTGCCTCTTCCCCTGCCAAAACGAGGGTCGTCTTCGCCGTAACCGAGGACTGGCAAACGCCGCCGCGCTCTTCTATGAGCTTCTGCGCTTCGCTCCTCTTGAACGAGGAAAGCGTACCCGTCAGCACCACCGATTCGCCCGAGAAAATCCCTTCCTTTTTCTCGTCCGACCACGTGGGCGCAACGCCGACTTCTTCCAAGGCGTTCAGCTCCGCAAGATTTTCTTCGTCCTTGAAATATTCCAAAATCGCGTTCGCAGTGATTTCCCCAACGTTTTCAAGGGCAATCAAATCGTCATAGGTCGCCGCGCATAAATTCCGCATAGTTTTAAAGCGCGCCGCAAGGTCTTTCGCCGCAACCCTGCCTACCCCCTCGATACCGATTGCAAAAATAAACGCGTCCATGGTAGGGGTCTTGCTCTTTTCAATCGCCGTTAAAATATTCCCTATTTTCTTATCCTTAAAGCCTTCTAATTCGGACAAATCCTCCGCCGTCAGGCGATAAAGGTCGGAGGGCTTTACCACCCCTTTCTTTTCCACAAGCTGCTGCGCCGTGCTTTCGGAAAAGCCGTCGATGTTCATGGCGTTCTTGCCTGCATAATGGTCGAGCATGGCAACAATACGCGGGATACAACGCCGATTGGGACAGAACAGATGCGCCCCCACTTCGTTTAAGGTACTGCCACAGGCAGGACAAACGCTCGGTTTTTCCACCGCTTGACTGTAAAGATAATGCTCGGTCGCGCCTAAAATTTCGGGAATGACCTCGTTCGAGCGCCGCACGAGCACGCGCGAGCCGATTTTGACGTCCTTTCTTAAAATATCGCCGTAGTTGTTCAAGGTCGCCCTCGACACCGTCGCACCGCCAAGCTCTACGGGTTCAAGCAAGGCAAGCGGCGTGAGTTTCCCCGTTCTACCGACCTGCCAAACAACGTCCTTTAAAAGGGTGGTAACCTCTTCCGCCTCGAACTTATACGCCATCGCCCAACGCGGGAATTTATCCGTGGAGCCCATTTCCTCGCGCAGCTTATCGTCGTTGACCTTGATAACCGCACCGTCCGTCAATACGTCGAGGGAATGCCGCGCGCCGTCGATTTCCGCGACCGCCGCCACCACCTCTTCGTCCGTTTTGCAGACCTTGAAATACGGGAATACCTTAAAGCCCTCTCTCTGCAAAAACGCATGCGCTTCCGTCTGCGACATATTCGCGCCGTCCGAGGTATAATTGACGTCGTAGAAATAGATATCGGGTTTTCTCGCCTCCGTCACCTTTGGGTCGAGGTTACGAATCGCGCCTGCCGCAGCGTTTCGCGCGTTTTTCAAGGGCTCTGCCGCCGTTTTGTTATAGGCGTCGAGCACAGACAGCCGAATAACCGCCTCCCCTCGAACTTCCAAAGTCCCCTGATAAGCAATCCTCAAAGGAAAGGAGCGAATGGTCAAAACCTGCGCCGTGACGTCCTCGCCGACGATGCCGTTGCCGCGCGTCGTCGCGCGGATAAACTGCCCCTTGTCATAGGTCAAGCAGACGGTCAAGCCGTCGAATTTATACTCCACGGTATATTCGGGCTGTACTCCCGAAAGTTTTTTCACACGCGTCAAGAACGCCGTCAGCTCCTCTGTCGAAACCGACTTGTCCAAGCTAAACAGCCGCGCGATATGGGTATGCTTTTCAAAGCCCTTAATCGGGTCGCCGCCGACGCGGCGCGTCGGGC
The DNA here is from genome assembly GCA_017482415.1 of Clostridia bacterium. Taxonomy (GTDB): domain Bacteria; phylum Bacillota; class Clostridia; order Christensenellales; family Borkfalkiaceae; genus Scatosoma. The sequence goes on along the minus strand of JAFUMY010000003.1, from coordinate 15,790 downwards.
TGTCGGGATACACCTCGCCGCTTTCCGTTTCCAAGCGTTTCAGCTCGTCGTATAACCTATCGTATTCCTTATCCGAAACGGTAGGCGCGTCCAAAACGTAGTACTCGTGCGCCCATTTATTCAAAATGTCTACAAGCTCTCTTTGTCTACTCATATTTCCCCTCTCAAAGCACCGTCAGCGGCGCCAAGCTCGCCGAAAGCTGTTTGATGCCGTAGCCGCCCTCAAAGGCGATATCCACAATCATATTACTGCCCATGCCACGAACGTTGACAATCATGCCCTCCCCGAATTTCGGGTGTCTGACCTTTACGCCCGTGCGGAACACGGACAAATCCTTACCGCCTGCGCCTGCCGTGGGCTTGACCGCCCTACCAACGCCACCGTATACAAAACCGCTGCTCTTTGTCTGCGGCTTCACGGTATGCGCGCTCCCACCGTAGGTCGTCGAGCTGCCGTAAGTAGAGCCGTAGGAGCTGCCACTCCACGCCGTGCGCGTAATCCCCGAATCCTTGCGCGAGGAATCGCCATAACCGCCGTAGCCGCCATAGGACGTGCCGTAGCTATTCCGTTTACCGTAATCGTCGTTCGACGCGTACCTGCCCCCACCGTAAGCGGAATTTCCGTAGCTTTCGGGGTCATCCCAGCTATCATAGCCAAATTTAGGCCGCTGCACTTCCTTAGGCAGTTCGATTTCCGAAGCAAGCTCTTTTAAGAATCTCGAACGCGCGGTAAACTCACGTCTGCCGTAGAGATAACGGCTCTTGGAGCGGGTCAAGTACAAGCGTTCCTTTGCACGGGTAATCGCTACGTACATAAGACGGCGTTCCTCTTCCATATCATCGTCGTTTTCAACGGCACGGGAAACGGGCAAAATGTTTTCCTCCAAGCCGCAGATGAACACGCAGCGGAACTCCAAGCCCTTGACCGAATGCACGGTTGCAAGCGTAACGTAGTTCCCATCGTCCATCTCGTCCGTATCCGAGGACAGCGTGACTTGGTTCAGATAATCGGTGAGGGTAGCTTCGGGGTTCAACCGACTGTACTCCTCTACTGAGTTGATAAATTCATCGATATTCGCGCGCTTGTTGATGCTGTCGTCCGAATCGTCCGCATACGCCTCACGCATGCGCGTGTCGGCAATAATCTTTTTCACAAGCTCGTTGACGGGCATGTCCTGACTGTCCACAATCCACGTTTTAATGAGGTCGCGGAAATCCACAAGCTTTTGCCGCGTACCGCTCGGGAACCCGATTTCATCGAGGTCGATAAGCGCGTCATAGACGGACAGCTCGTTCTCGAACGCGTAATTTTGCAGGGCTTCCACCGTTTTCGCGCCGATTCCGCGCTTCGGGAAATTGATAATCCGCGTCGCCGCCTCGCTGTCGAACGGATTGTTGATAAGCCGAAGATAGGCAAGCAAATCCTTGATTTCCTTACGCTCGAAGAACTTAAAGCCGCCGAAAACCTTATAGGGGATTCCGTCCCCCGTGAACTCTTGTTCGAAAGACCGCGTCAGTGCGTTCAAGCGCATTAAAACGGCGAAATCGGAATACCGATAGCCTTGCCGCAAAAGGTTTGCAATCGTCTGCGCGATATAGCGCGCCTCGCCGCTCTCCTCGTCCATTTCCTTGACCTTTGCAGGCTCGCCCTCGTCGTTTTCCGTCCATAAGGTCTTGTCCTTGCGCCGTCCGTTGTTGCGGATAACGGTGTTGGCAAGCTTGAGAATTTGCTTTGTCGAACGGTAATTGCGTTCGAGCTTGAACACCTTAGCGTTCTTGAAATCCTTTTCAAAGTGCAGGATATTTTCTATCTTCGCGCCCCGCCAGCCGTAGATAGACTGGTCGTCGTCGCCAACGGCAAACAGGTTACCGTACACGGACGCAAGCAGGGAAATAATCTCGTACTGCACGGCGTTGGTGTCCTGGAACTCGTCCACGAGGATATAACGGAACTTACCGCCTAAGTACTCGCGCGCTTCCTTGTTCGATTTTAAGAGGTTTCTCGTCTCGTTAAGAAGGTCGTCGAAATCGAGCGCGTTATTCTCATGCAAATGCTTTTGGTATCGGGTATAGACCTTGACGATTTCGTCGATATCCCGATCCCCTGCGTATTCCTCGGCATAGCGTTCGGGCTCGAAACCGAGCATTTTCGCATTCGCGATATGGTATTTAATGGATTTTAACAGCTTTTCATCATCCAAATCACATTCCTGGAAGGATTTTTTGATGATGTTATTGCGTTCGGTTTCGCTATAAATAGAGAAATTTTGCTGAATCCCGACCTCCGCTGCAAACATACGCAAAATCCGCACGCACATACTATGGATGGTGCACACCCACGAACGCGACACGTCCACAATCCGTCCAAGCCGTTCTTTCATTTCATTCGCGGCTTTGTTGGTGAAGGTAATCGCGAGCACCGCTTCGGCAGGCACGCCGAGCTCTTCCACGATATAGGCAATACGCGAGGTCAATACGCGTGTTTTCCCACTCCCTGCGCCTGCAAGCACAAGCACCGCGCCCTCGGTCGTGAGCACGGGTTTCAACTGTTCGTCGTTTAATTGTTCCAAAATTTCATCCACGTTCGTCATAGCACTATTATTATAGCACTTTTCTATCGGAAAGGCAACTAAATGTCAAGGGTCAAGGGGATAATCCCCTTGCGGAGTGTAGAGGCAGAGCCTCTACGCAGGTATGGGCAGCAGCCCATAAATAGGTAGCCGTTTAAAAGCAAGCGTTGCTTGCGCTTTTCAACGCCGTTAGGCGTTCTTCACGCAAAGCGTGAATAGGCAGCCCCACTTAAAGCAACCATAGGTTGCGTGAAAAAAAACGGCGGAGCCTGCTCCGCCGTTTTCATTTTAAATCCATGCCACACTTTTTCACTTTTCACTATTACCTATTACCTTAAAGTGAAACGACCCCGTCCTCGCACACCACTTCCGTCGCAGGCACGTTATAATTCCAATTGCTACTCTTACTAATCGCATTCCACTGAGCAACCGTACCCTCAAACGTAATACTCGTCAAGCTACTGCAATCAGAGAACGCATTATTGCCAATCCAAGTTACGCTGTTGGGAATTTCTATACTCGTCAAGCTACTGCAATTAGAGAACGAATCGAAGCCAATCGTTGTTACGCTGTCGGGAATTTCTATACTCGTCAAGCTACTGCAATACTGGAACGCCCCAAAGCCAATCGTTGTTACGCTGTCGGGAATTTCTATACTCGTCAAGCTACTGCAACCAGAGAACGCATAATCGCCTATCGTGGTGACGCTATTGGGGATTACCACACTCGTCAAGCTACTGCAACCACTAAAAGCACCTTCGCCAATCGTGGTGACACTGTCGGGAATTTCTATACTCGTCAAGCCATCGCAATCCTCGAACGCCCGAACGCCGATTGTGATTATGCTGTCGGGAATTACCACGCTTGTTATATATGCACTCGCCCTATCACTAAATGCATTCTTCCCGATTTCCGTGACGGGCAAACCGTGGTAGTTGGACGGAATGACAATATCTGTGGAAGAAACGTTGCCTATTCCAACAACGCGGTATTCCTCTTTGTCTGCTATCTTTTGATATTGAAGACTTTCCAAAGCTTGCATTTCGGGCGCAGTTACCGTCTGTTTGCTTCCGTCCGTAAACGTGATTACCAAATTTCCGTTTTCATCATACGCAACACTCTGTATGCCTACCCCTGTTGAGCCTGTTGCACCTGTATCGCCCTTGTCGCCTTTTTCACCTTGGATACCCTGCTCGCCTTGGTCGCCCTTGTCTCCTTTTTCGCCTTGTGCGCCTGTATCACCCTTATCGCCTTTTTCGCCTTTAATGCTTGCAAGCCATTCTTCATACGAAAGGGGCGTCGTGCCTGCCGCCTGCGCATAAACTACGTACTGGTCATAGATTTGCTCAATTTCAGTCTTCGTAGTTTCTACGCTGCTGCCTGCTTCAGGGCTGCTTGTTCCCCCGTTACAAGCCGTAAAGCCGACCGCCATAGTGCCGATACACATTATCGATAAAAACATAAGTAAAACGTTCTTGAATTTTTTCATAAAATACTCCGTTTTTATAATATTTTTTTATGATTTTTGTACAATTATCTTGTACTTTTAACATAATTATACAAGGAAGTTGTACTTTTGTCAATAGATATGAAGATTAAAATTGCAGAAAACATTAGATTTTACAGAAAACAGTTAGGGCTAACGCAAGGCGAGCTTGCCGCGCATTTAAACGGAAAAAAGAGTTTGGTTTCCAATTACGAAAACGGTTATAGTACCCCTGACATTGCGACCCTTTGCAAGCTTGCAAAGCTATTTGATATTAGCTTAGACGAGCTTGTGGAATACAACGACGATGAATAATGCTCCGCCGAACAATCGGCGGAGCATTGTTTTTTATCTATCCACGCTTTGCGTGTAGAACGCCTACGGCGTTATTAGCGCAAGCACGGCTTGCTTATTGGAGTCCGTTACCGCCTTGCGGCGGAAGAACGCCTTTCGGCGTTATTAGCGCAAGCAACGTGACGTTGCATCCAAGTCTATCTATCTTTCCTTTCGCTTTTCAGTTTCTTACTGTCAACAAACTGTAATCAACAAATAGCATTATGATTGCTTATGGAATGGCTGCCTATTTATGGGCTGCCGCCCATACCTGCGTAAAGGCTCTGCCTTTACAATCCGCAAGGAACTGAGTTCCTTGACTTCCTGTCATGATGCAACGGAACGTTGCCTTAGGCGTTGCTGTCTAAGCTGTCAAACTCACATTCCCTGCGGAAGCGTTCTAACGCGCGCAGGTATTTCTCACTCAGCGTTAAGTTGTAGCGTTGTTTTTCTTCATATGACAAAGTGTCGTAATACGCCTTGTCCGTCAACCTGCCGATTGCGTCGCTTACCTCGCCCTCGCTCATTAAAAGTGCCTTGACCTTGACGTAGAATTCGTCCTCTTTCTTGCCCTCGATTTTCGCGGTTACCTGGGTCTTGAAAAATCGGCTCGCTTTGCTTTCGTTAAGACCCTGCTCACGCGCTTTTTCTTTTTTTAATGCCATTTCTGCCTGCTGCTCCGTCCAAAAACCGCTCTTGATTCTGTGCTTTGCAAGCCGCGCTTCGGCGCGGAACGTGCGACTCTGTTCATTCGACATATTTCTTACCTCACTCGTCGTTTTTTACATTTTTCGCAAAGAAAAAAGAACTCACAGACCGTGAGTTCTTTTGTGGTTTAGTTTCTGCTTCTCTTTCTTGCAGCTTCGGACTTCTTCTTTCTTCTTACGGAAGGCTTTTCATAGAATTCCTTCTTTCTAAGATCACCGATGATGCCGTCGCGGGAGCATTTTCTCTTGAAACGGCGCAATGCGCTTTCAACGTTTTCGTTTTCACCAACTTTAACCGTAGACATGTTCTTCTCAACCCTCCTTTGCCCGATGCGTTTAATGATTACTCCGCTATTATAGCAACTCCCGATTTTTATGTCAAGCTTTTTTTCGGGTTTTTGGAATCTTTTTACGGATTTTTTTCCGTATTTTTCCGCTTCATGCAGAAAGCTTTATCGAATTTGCTACGTTTTTGTCGAAAACCTGTCTTTTTAAGAAACTTGCTCGAAATCCTCCGCGGGATGCTTGCACCAAGGACAAATGAAATCGTCGGGAAGCGTCTCACCCTCGTGCGTGTAGCCGCAAATCTTGCATACCCATTTATGCTTGCCGTCCTCCGCTTTTTCCTCCGTCTTGGGCGCGGCAGGCTTCGGCTTGATATTGCTTTGATAATACTCGTACGTCACCGATTTTTCATTAGACAGCTTCTTCGCTTCCGTTACCTCGGCAACAAACAACGTGTGCGTACCATAGTCATAACAATCAATCACTTTACCGCTTAAAACCGCGTTCGTGTGCGTAGGCAAATAATAGAGCCCGTTTTCGCTCATCTCGTACCTGCCCCCCTCGAATTTGTCTACGTCTCTACCCGACTGGAACCCAAACTGCTTGAATATTTCAAACGGCGCGCTTTCCGTCAAGACCGACACGTTGAACACGCCCGTCTTTCTCAAAAGCTCTTCCGAGTAGTTCGCCTTATTCACAAACACCGTAATCCGCTTGGGATTGTCCGTGATCATCGATACCGTGTTCACAATACATCCGTTTTGCTTTTCTCCGTCCGTCGTTGTCAGTACAAATAAGCCGTACGTCAACGTGTACATCGCTTCCTTTTCGACCATAACCATTCCCTTCTATATTCTATTATTTTAAATCTCTTTCGCCCAAAGTCCGTGAAGATTACAATATGCGTATACCTTCTTTGCGATGTCGCCGTCTGCCACCTTGAAGCTTGCAACAGGTGCTTCGTTCGCCGAAAGATATACTACCTGATACCCCTTTTCCGTCTCTAAAGCAATCCATTCAATCAAATGTTCCGCCGTCATCGGGTGCGCTACACTGCCAACGTCGACCTTTACCGTCTTGCATTTCTTCTCCACTACGGGTACGTGCTTCTCCACCGCAGCGTCCGTGCTGCCTGCAATCAGCTCTTCCCACTTCTCCGACTTCAAACAGCCGTTTACCAGCAACGTCTTGCCACATTCTTTACAACGATATATCTTTAATTCCATATTTTTTTCTCCTTTCCTTAATAGGATTTAATCTTAATTAGATTATAACATATAAAATCGCGCTTGTCAACAGTTTGCGTAAAATTTTTCTAAAAATTTATTGACGTAAAACGGAATGTTTATAAAGTAACTCGTTCATGTAGTCACAGGCAGTTTTCAGCTCGGAGACCTCGCCGTAATCACGGTTATACGCCTCGATGAGCAGGGCGCCGTCAAAGCCGACGTCTTTCAAGCGGCGGATAAGCTCGTCAAAATCGAACGCGCCTTTACCAGGCAGGCACATTTTGCCGTCCGAGCGCGCGTCGGAGATATGGACGTAGGCAAGCCGCTTTCCCATTTCCGTGAGGTATTCCTCGTAAGGGAAGCCTGAAATGCGGGCTTGCTTGATATCCAAAACACCGCGAAGCTGCGGCAGCGCCGCTGAGATTTTAGAAAACACGCCGATTCGGTTATAGGTGGACCATTCCACGTTTTCAAGACAGAGCTGTACCTTTCTTTTTTCGCAAAAGTCGAGTAGTTCTTCAAAGCCGCTAATCATCGATGGGAAATAATCGTTTGCGCCCGAACGGGACGCACGCTTGACCCGTGACGTGCCGTGAAAGGTATAATAGGGCGCGCCGAGTGCGTTTGCGCTGTCCAAAACCTTTTCAAGCCACATATAGGCGTCCGCTTTTACACGCGGATGGTTACTGAAAAGCTGCGGCTCAAATTCGGTGTTGAGATCGTGGACGGAATTGACAATCAAGTCCCCTTTCGCCTTTTTTAAGAGGTCAGCGAATGGATAGCCGTATTCCGAAAAAGAGGTCAAAAACACCTCCACCACCTTAATCCCCAAGCTTTGCAGAAGAGGCAACGCCTCCTCGTTGTTTTTCCGCGTAAACAGCGACGCAGTCGATACCCCTGTATACATTTTATTCAATCCAGTACGTTCTGTTGGCTTTACGAGGCTTCTTTTCGGGCTCTACGTTCGCATACCCGAGAATGCAGTTGCCAATCCCCTCATAGTCGCCTTTGAGCCCGATTTTTTCAAGCAGAGCTTTACCCTCAGGCATATCAAAGGTTTCTTTTGCACGGTGAATCCAGCATGCGCCAAGCCCAAGCGCATGCGCCGCGAGAAGTAAATTCTCCATAACGAGCGAACCGTCGTAAAGATACGTAGGCACACTTTTATCTGCAAGCACGACTAAGACCACGGGCGCGCCGTAGAAAGGGTCTGCACGGAAAAAAGGGTCCTTGCCAGCATTCAGTTTCGACAGTTCATCGCGTACCTGCCTATCGGTAACCGCCAAAATAATGGGGGATTGCTTGTTTAAGCCCGACGGCGCTTCCAAGCCCGCTTCGATAACTTTTTCAATCAGTGCCTTGGGTACGGGATCAGGCTTATAGCTCTTTATGCTTTTGCGTGTCAATAAATTTTCAATTGCTTCCATCGTTTACTCCTTATACATTAAATCCCCTTCCGTCCAGTTTTGAAGCGCTGTGCACATATCCGCGCCGATTGCTTTCGCGCCGACGAGGTCGTGGTCGAGATAATTGCCGCATTCCTCGCGTTTATTGCCAGGGATTTCCCCCTCAAAATCACGAATGAACGCCATGCTTGCTTTGACAAGCTCAATCGCCTGCGCGTGCGAAACCGTGTCTCGAACAAGGAAATAAAAGCCCGTCCGACAACCCATCGGGCCGACGTAGATGACACTGTCGCCAAGCTCGCTATTGCGCGCATAGGTCGCAAACAAATGCTCGATTGTATGCGCCGCGCTCATATGCAAATAATCCCCTTTGTTGGGAAGCTTCATGCGAATATCATATGTTACCACGTCGCCGTCGATTCTCGAAAGGTACATACCCTTTTCAATCGTATCGTGATTGACGGTAAAACTCGCTATTTTTTTCATCTCCTACTCCTTTCGCTGAACATCGTGCGGAACTCCGCAGGCTGACCTGCCGTAATTGTAATCAATTCCTTACTGACTGGGTGGATAAAGCTGAGCTTCGAGGCGTGCAAGCCAAGCCGACCAAGCGGATTTTTGACCATCGTTCCGTCCTTTAATTTGCCGTACTTATCGTCCCCGACAATGGGCGTGCCGAGCTCTTGCATCTGCACGCGGATTTGGTTCTTTCTGCCCGTATCGATTTGCACCCTCAAAAGCGCGTACTGTCCGTTGTCCTGCAAGCGTTCGTAATGGGTGATTGCCTTTTGACCCGTCGGGTCTTTCGTGGAGTATACGATATTGTTTTTATTTTCCTTTAAATAGGTCGTGAGCGTGTCCTTTTCAGGCTCGGGAATCCCCTCTACTACGGCGTAATATTCACGGAGCTGCACCTGCTCGTTCCAATGCATTTTGAGCATGGAATGCACTCGAATATCCTTTGCAAAGACCAGCACCCCCGACGTTTCCTTATCGATTCGGTGTAAGATATACGGACGGTTATTTTTGCCCTGCGCCGCCATATAGTTAAGGAGGTAGCCATACGCGCATTCGGTATTCTTATCGCTTTCCACGGACAAAAGCCCTGCCGGCTTATTGACGGCAATAAAATCCTCGTCCTCGTAAATAATCGACATTGCCGAGGGCAATTTGCGCATCGGTTTTGACTGCGACCTTGCCGTGGGCTTTGCCGCTACCGCCACGCCGTCTTTTATCGGGCGTTTGGAAAGCTTTACCTCGTCGTCTTTTGCAAGCGGAAAATCGTACTGCGTAACCAAGCTGCCGTTGACGAGCACTTGTTTTCTGGCAAGCAAGGATTTTACGTTATTTCTCGACGTGTCGCATTTACGAAGCAGGAATTCAAGCAGCGTATCGCTGTGATTCACCTTATAAATAGCCGTATACACGAGCGCACCGTTGATACGCTCTGCGCTTTCACCGCGCACCTGCCTACCTCGTTCGCGAGCTGTTCCACGTTCGTTGCACACCTGCCCCGTCCGTTTTTGTTTATTTTTGTCGAAAGTCTTTTGCATGGTTCTATCCTCTTTTCTCAAAAAATATTATAGCACTTTCCGCTTTATTTGTCAACAGTTACAGCAAAAACGGCTTGCCCTTTTCAAGACAAGCCGTTTTTATTTATAACGCTCTTAAAATAATTTTCCGCTCTTTAAGGTTTCCAAGATAATGGTCGCGCTACTGCTGTTCGTTGCAAGCGGAATTTGCTGCACGTCACATAAGCGCAAAAGCGCGGAAACGTCGGGCTCGTGCGGTTGCGCCGTTAAGGGGTCGCGTAAAAAAATTACCAAATCCAATTCCCCATTTGCGAGCATTGCACCGATTTGCTGGTCGCCGCCGAGCGGGCCGCTTTTCATTCTCTTGATAGGCAAAGACGTTTCGCCCATAATCAACGTGCCTGTCGTGCCCGTTGCAAACAGCTCGTGATTGGCTAGCACGTCTTTATATTTTTTTGCAAGCTCTATAATTTCGTCCTTCTTTTTGTCATGTGCAATCAATGCGATTTTCATTTTATTCTCCTTGTAGAAAACGGGCAACCTATCTTAGGTCGCCCGTCTTTGTTATAAATTAGTTGCGAGGATTCTTAATGTTTGCCTGAGCAGCAGCCAAACGTGCGATAGGCACACGGTAAGGCGAGCAGGAAACGTAAGAAAGACCGATTTCGTGGCAGAATTCGATGGAGGAAGGATCGCCGCCGTGTTCGCCGCAAATACCAAGGTGCATTTCGGGACGAACTGCTTTACCGCCGTCAACAGCCATCTTCATAAGCTTACCAACGCCCGTCGTGTCAAGTCTTGCGAAGGGATCGGATTCGTAAATCTTGTTTGCATAGTATGCAGGCAAGAACTTACCAGCGTCGTCACGGGAGAAACCGAACGCCATCTGCGTAAGGTCGTTCGTACCGAAGCAGAAGAATTCAGCTTCTTTTGCAAGGTCTTCAGCCGTCAAGCATGCTCTGGGAATTTCAATCATCGTACCAACTTCGTATTTAAGTTCTACGCCGCTAGCTGCGATAACTTCGTTAGCCGTCTTAACAACGATATCTTTAACGAACTTCAATTCCTTAGCTTCGCCCGTAAGAGGGATCATGATTTCAGGGATAAGCTTCCAATCGGGATGCTTTTTAACAACGTTGATTGCAGCCTTGATAACCGCCTTCGTCTGCATAACTGCGATTTCGGGATAGGTTACGGACAAACGGCAACCACGGTGACCCATCATGGGGTTGAATTCGTGGAGACCTGCAATAATTTCCTTAATCTGAGCAACCGTCTTGTTCTGTGCTTTTGCAAGCGCAGCGATGTCTTCTTCCGTCGTAGGAACGAATTCGTGAAGAGGAGGATCGAGGAAACGGATGGTTACGGGATAACCGCCGAGTGCTTCGAACAAACCTTCGAAGTCAGCCTGCTGCATAGGCTCAATCTTTGCAAGCGCTGCTTCTCTTTCCGCTACGGTGTCGGAGCAGATCATTTCACGGAAAGCACCGATTCTCGAAGGGTCGAAGAACATGTGTTCCGTACGGCAAAGGCCGATACCCTGCGCGCCGAAAGCAACTGCCTGTTTTGCATCTTCGGGGCTGTCTGCGTTCGTTCTGATGCCGAGTGCTTTATATTTGTCAGCAAGCTCCATGATACGTCCGAAGTAACCGGAGTTGGGGTCTGCGGGAACGGTCTTAATCATCGTATCGTAGATGTTACCCGTCGAACCGTCGAGGGATAATGCGTCGCCTTCACGGAAAATCTTACCAGCGAGCTCGAAGTATTTTTCTTCCTCGTGCATCTTGATGTCGCCGCAACCGGATACACAGCAGGTACCCATACCACGTGCAACAACCGCTGCGTGAGAGGTCATACCGCCACGAACGGTCAAGATACCCTTCGCGTACTTCATACCTTCGATATCTTCAGGAGAGGTTTCCAAACGAACAAGGATAACGTTTTCGCCCTTCTTACCTTCGATAACCGCGTCTTCTGCGGTGAATACGATTTTACCAGCAGCAGCGCCGGGAGAAGCTGCAAGACCTTTACCAACTACGTTGTTCTTGTCAGCGTCCTTCAATGCTTTTGCATCGAACTGAGGGTGAAGAAGCATGTCGAGGCTCTTCGCGTCGATCTGCATAACTGCTTCCTGTTCGGTAATCATGCCTTCGTCAATCAAATCGCAAGCGATCTTGATAGCAGCAGCCGCCGTTCTCTTACCGTTACGAGTCTGAAGCATGTAGAGCTTTCTGTCCTGAATGGTGAATTCCATATCCTGCATATCACGGTAGTGATTTTCAAGGATGTTGCAAACTTTAAGGAACTGCTCGTAAACTTCGGGGAATACTTCCTTCATCTGTGCGATGGGCATCGGGGTACGAACGCCTGCAACAACGTCTTCGCCCTGTGCGTTGGTTAAGAATTCACCCATAAGGCCCTTTTCACCCGTTGCCGGGTCACGCGTGAACGCAACGCCCGTACCGGAGGTTTCGCCCATGTTACCGAACGCCATCATCTGTACGTTAACTGCGGTACCCCAGCTGTAAGGGATATCGTGGTCCATACGATAGATGTTCGCACGGGGGTTGTCCCAAGAACGGAATACCGCTTTCACTGCTTCGAAAAGCTGTTCCTTCGGATCGTTGGGGAAGTCTTTACCGAGCTGCTTCTTGTATTCAGCCTTGAACTGATTTGCAAGCTCTTTAAGGTCGTTTGCGTCAAGCTCTACGTCCTGCGTAACGCCCTTCTTTTCTTTCATTTCATCGATGAGCTTTTCGAAATACTTTTTACCTACTTCCATAACGACGTCCGAGAACATCTGAATGAAACGACGGTAGCAGTCCCAAGCCCAACGGGGATTGCCAGATTTTGCAGCAATCGTGTTAACTACTTCTTCATTCAAGCCGAGGTTGAGGATCGTGTCCATCATACCAGGCATGGACGCACGCGCACCCGAACGCACGGAAACGAGCAAGGGGTTTTCCTTGTCACCAAACTTCATACCGCAGATAGCTTCCATCTTTTCGATGTATTCCATGATTTCTGCCTGAATATCGTCGTTAATCTTTCTGCCGTCTTCATAATACTGCGTACAAGCTTCCGTCGAAATCGTGAAGCCCTGGGGAACGGGAAGACCGATGTTGGTCATTTCCGCAAGGTTTGCACCCTTACCGCCGAGGATTTCACGCATTTTTGCGTTGCCTTCAGTGAAGAGATAGCAATACTTTTTTGCCATAATGTTTATTTCCTCCAATTGATTTTTTCTGTTTTTGTGTGGTTTTAACCGCAAAAAGCTCCACGCCCTACGTTTTTCCTTGCGTTTTGGGCGCGAATACTCTCTTTTCGCTTTTTTCCGTATTCCATTTTAATATAATTTCAAAGAAATATCAAGCCTTTCACACAGCGTTTTGAATATTTTTTTCGTAAAAGCACGGTTTTTTTTGTTTTTCATAGAAAAAAAGAAGGAAGAAAGCCTTCCCTTTCCCCTTCTTTATTTTATATTCTATTTTAAAAATAGACGTACAAGCCATTCACGGAAGCCCTTTTTGTACGGCTGATACCGCATGGGCAAATCCAGCCACGTCTTTTTATCCACGATACTCTTCTGATGGGAAAAGGCGTCAAAACCCGTCTTGCCGTGATATGCGCCCATACCGCTTTCCCCAACGCCGCCAAAGCCCATCTCGCTCGTTGCCAAATGAATAATCACGTCGTTGATACAGCCGCCGCCATAACGAAGCCGCGCCGTCGCTTCCTTAATCCGTTTCTTATCCTCAGAAAAAAGATACAGCGCAAGCGGCTTTTCTCTACCGTTTAACAGCGTATAGACTTCCTCAAAATCATCATACGTCAAAATCGGTAAAATCGGCCCAAAAATTTCCTCTTGCATAACGGCGTCTTCCAAGCAAACTCCGTCTAAAACCGTAGGTGCAATTTGCAGCGTATTCTCGTCCATACCCCCACCGAATACGATTTTTTCAGGCTCAATTAACCCACAAAGCCGTTCAAAATGCTTTCTGTTGACAATTCTACCGTAATTCGGGTTTTTTAGGGGTTCTTCGCCAAATTGAACGCGTACCTGCCTGCCTATTTCCGATAAAAGCTCGTCTTTTACCGAACGGTGACAAAGCACGTAATCGGGCGCAACGCAGGTCTGACCGCAGTTCAAAAATTTGCCGAATACGATGCGTTTTGCCGCAAGCGAAAGCTTCGCTGTTTCATCGACGATACAAGGACTTTTACCGCCGAGTTCCAAAACCGCAGGCGTGAGCGTTTCCGCCGTATGCCGCAAAACCTCTTTTCCCACCGCTTGACTGCCCGTAAAGAAAACGAAATCGAATTTCTGTTCTAAAAGGCAGGCGTTTTCCGTTCTGCCGCCCGTTACGACGGCAACGTATTCCTCGGGGAAAATCGAAGCAATGAGCGTTTTGAGCAATTCGCTCGTTTTCGGCGCGTATGCGCTCGGCTTTACAATCGCCGTGTTCCCTGCCGCAATCGCGTTTGCAAGCGGATCGATTGCGAGCAAAAAGGGATAATTCCACGGGCTCATAATCAAGGTGTTTCCGTACGGACAAGCGAGCGTGTAGCTCTTTGCAGGGAACTGCGCAAGCGGAGTTTTCACCTTATGCGGTTTCGCATACTTACGCAGGTGTTTTTGCATGTAGCGAATTTCCGAAAGCGCCATGCCCGTTTCGCACATATAGCTTTCAAAAACGCTTTTGCCGAGATCGGCTTGCAGCGTAGCGGCAATTTCCGTTTTCATGCCTTTCACGGCCTCATAAAGCTTTTTAAGCATTTCTTTGCGGAATGCAACAGGCAGCGTCGCACCGCTTGCAAAATACACTCTTTGCTTGTCGATTAAATTTTTAATTGCTTGTTCTTCCATAATTATTTCCGTATCATCATAAAGTTTGGTCTTGTTGCGATATGCACCCCAAAAGCCTATAACCTTTGGGGTGCACGTATCTAATTATACTTTTTTATTTTATTATTCCTTGCGAGTAAGACAAACAAGCGTCTCGACACTTGATTGGGTTTCCCAAAAAATTTTCCTCACTTCTTTACCGCCTTTATACAAAGGAAAATTGAACTCTATTGATTTTAAGGGCATCACACAATCGTTTTGATCATTAGGATTTATCTGTATTTCCTTAATCAAATACGTGATTAGAGTTTTTTGTTCCTTGTCATCCATTATATCATATATTTCTTCAAATGTCCTTAAAATTTCATAGATATTTTCCAAAGAAATTGATTCCATTTCAATTCCTTGCTTACGAAGTTTCGCATCTTCAATTAATTCTTCTAAATCTACCATTGTTTCATACAAGCTATCAAGCCTTAACGACATATCGTGTAATTTTCTTTCTCTGAACTTTGCATCAATCGGCATACAGTCCATTTCGTTTTCCAAACGCACCTTATTCAAATCTATTTCTTTGAGTTTTAATTCGTATTTTTTAATTTCTTCGTCAATCTTACTTGTATCGACTTTTACACCGATTTTATCTTGTATCGCTTGTGCAAATTGTTCATCACGCACTAAATCTTTAATTGCCTCAACCACATAAGGTTCTATATCCGTCTTTCTTAATTTTGCTCGGTAATCACAAAGATGTCCGCGATCCGCTTTACTGTTTCCGCAATAATAGTAGTAAACGTCGTGATACGAACCATCCTTATTTTTCCAAGTTGTCCTGTTGCAATACATCAAACCGCCACACTTTGGACAACGGATTAACCCCGTAAGTAAATGCACCCTATCCCTACCGATTCTTGAAACGGGTTTAACACCCGTTTTCTTTCTTTTCTCTTGGGCTTTTTGCCACATTTCCTCGTCTATTATTGCTTCGTGTTTTCCATCGCATAATATGTAATCATCTGAAAAAACTGTACGATATTCATTCCGCGTCCCTTTGACTTTTTCACGCGTTCTACGACCAAAAGCAATCTTTCCGCAATATACGGGATTATCTAAAATAATTTTAACGAAATGCGCGCTCCACCATAATGTTTGCGTTGACTTCCTCGGATTCTTATCCACCCCTTGCAAATTCAAGTATTTTGCTATGCCCGAATAGCCAATATTTTCATATAAGAATTTATGATAAATCGTTTTTATTATTTCCGATTCTTTCTCATCTATTATCAACTTATTGTCTTTTAAGGAATACCCATACGGCGCAGGGCCTCCGTTCCATCCACCTTGTCTTGCTTTTTCCTTACGTCCGTTCATCGTTTGTTCAAGGATATTTTCCCTT
>JAFUMY010000029.1 GCA_017482415.1 Clostridia bacterium | reverse complement strand
GAAAAAGGCGATTAGTAAAGAAAGCCAAATCGGCGAGCCTAAAACGAGGAATATAATCTCCCAGCCCTTTATTTCCCCTCTTGCCGTTATTTTTTCTTTCACGATTTTCGTAAACGGAATTTCCGCTATAATCTGCGAAGAGACCTCCTCGATTGTACCAAGCTGCGCAACCGCCTCTTCTTCGGGAATCCCCTCTTCTATTCTATCGTCAATGCTTTCACTGTAAAAACAAATCCGTTCTTCTACTTCACGCTTGGGATAACCTTTGAGCTCCCTTTCAAGCCCTTCTAAAAATTCCCCTTTCGTCATTTATTTGTCCTCCTTTACAACGAATTGATAAATCGACATAACCTCGCGCCATTCCGATTTAAATTCCTCCACACGCTTTAAGCCAAGCGCTGTAATTCGATAATATTTCCGAAGCCTACCCTCGTGCTCCAAAGTGCGTACCGTCAACATCTTCGCCCCTTCCAGCCTCTTCAATATCGTGTATAGCGTGGATTCTGACAATGCAATATACGGCTTCAAATCCTTGATGATTTTATACCCGTACGAATCCTCGTTTTTGATTGCCGCCAAAACGCAGACGTCTAATATCCCCCTTTTTAATTGAGCATCCATTCAATACTCCTCCTTACACAATACATCATATCACGAAGTATTCCTCTTGTCAAGCGTTTTTTGAAAAATTTTTCAGGGATTTTTTGGCTTGAGTAGAACGGCAAAGAGAAAGATTCTCTTTGCCGTAAATTTATCAAATAAAGAAAAACTCCGTTACAAAGTTATCTGTAACGGAGAAATATTTTCTTGTTTTTCTTATTTTGTTGTGGGCAGTACTCGTTTTAAGAACTGACCCGTATAGCTGTTTTCGACGCTTGCGACCTCTTCGGGAGAGCCCTCGCAAACAACCGTACCGCCGCCGTTGCCCCCCTCGGGTCCCAAATCGATGATATAATCGGCGGTCTTAATGACGTCGAGGTTATGCTCGATAACAAGCACGGTATTTCCGCCCTCTCGAAGCTGTAACAAAATCTTAATCAGCTTATCCACGTCGTAGCTATGCAAACCTGTCGTCGGCTCGTCCAAGATATAGCAGGTCTTGCCCGTCGAGCGTTTGGAAAGCTCGGTCGCGAGCTTCACGCGCTGTGCTTCGCCGCCTGAAAGGGTGGTGGAGCTTTGACCAAGCTTGATATAGCCCAAGCCCACCTCATTGAGCGTTTTGATTTTATTATATATGGTCGGGACGGGCTTGAAAAATTCGCAAGCCTCCTCCACCGTCATGTCGAGTACGTCGGAAATGCTCTTGCCCTTGTATTTAACCTCCAGCGTTTCGCGGTTATATCTTCTGCCTCCGCACACCTCACAGGGCACGAAAATGTCGGGCAAGAAATGCATTTCAATCTTAATAATACCATCACCGAAACAGTGCTCGCATCTGCCGCCCGATACGTTGAACGAGAACCTGCCTGCCTTGTAGCCCCTTTCCTTCGCGTCGGGAGTCATGGCAAAAAGGTCGCGGATTGCGTTGAATACGCCCGTATACGTTGCAGGGTTGCTTCTCGGTGTTCTGCCAATCGGGGATTGGTCAATCGCGATGACTTTATCAAAATACTCGATTCCCTCCGCGCGGTCGTATTTCCCAAGCGCGTGCTTTGCGCCGTTGTGGGTATTTGCGAGCATAGGATAAACGATTTCGTTGACAAAGCTCGATTTACCGCTGCCCGAAACCCCTGTGACCGCCGTAATCAACCCAATGGGAACGCTCACGTCAATATTTTTTAAGTTATTCTGCCGACAGCCGTACACTTTCAGCCATTTATCACCGGGCTGTTTCCGCACGGCAGGCACGGCGATAGACCGTCTACCCGCCAAATAATCACCCGTGATGGAACGGGGTTCTGCCATGATTTGCTCCTGCGTGCCGCAAGCCACGATTTCACCGCCGTGAACGCCTGCTTTCGGACCGATATCGACGATATAATCCGCCGCACGCATGGTATCCTCATCGTGCTCGACTACAATCAACGTGTTGCCAAGATCGCGCAGGCCTTTCAAGGAGTTGAGCAGCTTTTCGTTGTCGCGCTGGTGCAGACCGATGCTCGGCTCGTCCAAGATATACAAAACACCCGTAAGCGCACTGCCGATTTGGGTAGCCAAGCGGATACGCTGGCTTTCGCCACCCGAAAGGGTGACCGCCGAACGGGTCAAGGTCAGATAATTCAAGCCGACGTTTCTAAGGAAACCAAGTCTGTTATTGATTTCTTTGATGATTGCGTCTGCAATCAAATGCTCCGTTTTCGTCAGTGTTTTTGTTAGCTCGTCCATGAAATCACAGAGCTTATCCACAGACATTTCGCAAAGCTCCCAAATATTCTTACCGCCGACAAGAACGGCAAGGGATTCCTTTTTCAAGCGCTTGCCCTGACAGCTATCGCAGGGCGCGTTGCGCATCAATCGCTCGATATCGCTCTTTACGCCGTCCGAGCTCGTAGTGCCGTAACGGCGTTGAAGATTGTTGACGTAGCCCTCCCAAGTCTTTTTGAAGCTACCCGAAAAGGAACGGGTTTGGTAATGCATATCCACGCTTCTATCGCTACCGTACATGAGTATATCATAGATTTCTTTGGGCAAATCCTGCACGGGTACGTCCAAGGAAAAGCCATAGGCTTTCGCAAGTGCGGACAACTCCATAAGCGCCATGGACGAGGAGCCTAAATTCCAGCCCGTAACGCGCATTGCGCCCTCGCGCAAGGTCTTGGTTTTATCAGGACAAATAAGGTCAGGGTCGACAAACTGTTTAAAGCCGAGCCCCGAACAGGTCGGACATGCGCCGTAAACGGTATTGAACGAGAACATTCTCGGCTCGACCTCTTCTAAGGACACGCCGCAATCGGGGCAGGCGTAATTGACGGAGAACAGCTCTTCGTTCCCCTCGTGATCGATAACGACCAAACCCTCCGCAAGCTTTAACGCCGCTTCAAGGCTGTCCGTCAAACGTTTTTGCACCGTTGGCTTGACAACCAAACGGTCGACAACGACCGAAATATTATGCTTGATGTTCTTTTCGAGTTTAATTTCCTCTTGTAAATCGTAGACGATTCCGTCGATTTTGACCCTGCCGTAGCCGCTCTTTTTAAAGGCGTTGAGTTCTTTGACGTATTCCCCTTTTCTGCCGCGCACAACGGGAGCATTGACGAGGATTTTGCTGCCCTCGGGCATTGCCATGACCTTATCGCAAATCTCGTCTACGGTCTGACGGCGGATTGCCCTGCCGCATTTCGGACAGTGCGGAACGCCGATTCTCGCAAACAGCAGACGGAAATAATCGTAGACCTCCGTTACCGTACCGACGGTGGAACGAGGGTTGCGAGAGGTCGTTTTTTGGTCAATCGAGATGGCAGGCGAAAGCCCGTCGATACTTTCGACGTCGGGCTTTTCCATTTGTCCCAAGAACTGGCGCGCATACGAGGAAAGGCTTTCCACGTACCGTCTTTGACCCTCTGCGAAAATGGTATCGAACGCAAGCGTCGATTTTCCGCTGCCCGAAAGCCCGGTAAAGACCGTCAATTTATTTCTCGGGATTGTAAGATTTACGTTTTTTAAATTGTTTTCTTTTGCGCCTTTAACAACGATTTCTTCTTGCATATTTCTTCCTTTCGTTTCGTACACGGTATGCCCGTTTTCTTATTTTTGCGCCTTTCGAAGCTTCATTTTCAGCTCTGCTATCTTTTCACGAATCTCTATCGCACGCTCAAAGTCAAGCTGACCGCTCGCCACCTTCATCAACGCTTTCAGCTTCTCAATCTCATCGGGAATATCCGCCATCTTAATCTCCTCCGAGGTCTTTTTCTTCGTGATATTCAAGGTGGATTTGACTTCTTTTATAATTGTTTTCGGCACGATTCCGTGCGCTTTATTATACTCGTCCTGCACAAACCGACGGCGGTTGGTTTCCCCAATTGCTCGTTTCATGCTGTCCGTTATCACGTCGGCGTACATCACGACCCGACCTTCACTGTTTCGCGCCGCTCTGCCGATTGTTTGTATAAGCGCGGTGTCGCTTCGTAAAAAGCCTTCCTTATCCGCGTCGAGGATTGCCACCAGCTTCACCTCGGGCAGGTCCAAGCCCTCGCGGAGTAGGTTGATACCGCAAAGGACGTCGAATTCTCCCAACCGAAGCCCGTTTACAATGTCGATACGCTCTAACGTGTCAACGTCGCTGTGCATATATTTTACTTTGATAGAATGCTCTTTTAAGTAGTCCGTCAATTCCTCTGCCATACGCTTGGTTAGGGTGGTAATCAAAACCCTGCCCCCCTCGTTTATGACCGTTCTGATTTCCGAAAGCAGGTCGTCAATTTGACCTTTCGTGGGCTTGACGGTGATTTCAGGATCGAGCAAGCCCGTCGGACGAATGAGCTGTTCGACCGTTTGTCCCGCCTGCTCCAACTCATACGGCGCAGGGGTTGCGGAAACGCAGATGAGCTGCGGTACGCGCGCGTCAAACTCCGCAAAGGTAAGCGGTCTATTGTCGTATGCCGAGTTCATTCGAAAACCGTACTCGACTAAATTCTTTTTTCGGGAAAGGTCACCGTGATACATGGCGCGAATTTGCGGAATGGTCATGTGGCTCTCGTCGATAAAAACGAGGAAATTCCCCGACGGGAAATAATCGAGCAGGGTAAAGGACGGCTCGCCGGGCTGTCTGCCGTCAAAATAACGGCTGTAATTTTCAATACCGCTGCAATAACCGATTTCGCGCATCATTTCCAAATCGTGCTCGGTGCGTTGTTTTAAACGCTGTGCCTCCAAAATTTTTCCCGATTCCTCAAAGGCGCGTACCTCGCCCGCAAGGTCCTCTTCAATCATCGCAAGCGCGCCTTTTAATTTTTCCGTGCCCACTGCGTATTGGCTCGCAGGGAAAATCGCAACGTGCGAAAGCTCGTTCAAGCGATTGCCCGTCAGCGCTTCTACCTCGTATATTTTTTCAATCTCGTCCCCGAAAAACTCCACGCGAATCGCAACTTCAGAGTTGGACGCAGGAAAAATTTCAAGCGCGTCCCCGCGGACGCGGAAGGCCGCCCGTTTGAAATCCATATCGTTCCGCGCGTATTGCAATTCAATGAGTTTTCTCATAAGTGCATTGCGTTCCCATTCCATGCCGGGACGCAAAGAAATCGACAAACGAAAATACTCCTCGGGTGCGCCGAGGCCATAGATACAGGACACCGACGCTACCACCAAAACGTCCTCGCGTTCCATAAGCGAACAGGTCGCGCTGTTGCGGAGCTTATCGATTTCGTCGTTCATCGACAGGTCTTTTTCGATATAAGTATCCGTGGACGGAATATAGCTTTCAGGCTGATAATAATCGTAATAGGAAACGAAATATTCCACACGATTTTCGGGGAAAAACTCTCTAAACTCATTACAAAGCTGCGCCGCCAAGGTCTTGTTATGCGCGATAACCAAAGTCGGACGGTTGACGTTTTTGATAACGTTTGCCATCGTAAACGTTTTACCACTACCTGTAACCCCGACCAAAACCTGCGTGCGGATTCCGTCTAAAACCCCCTCCGTCAGCTTTTCGATTGCCTGCGGCTGATCGCCCGTCGGGGCAAAGGGCGCACATAATTTAAAATCCATTCTTCACTCCTCCAAGCGATTTTTAAACCCATGTTTCATCAAACATATGTTTGTTTTATTATAGCACACGGACGAGGAAAAGTAAACAAAATATAAGAACTTTTTTAAAATATCCATTTTAAAAAAAGCCCGACGGCAAACGCCACCACCGCCGAAGTGATTGCCCAAAACAGCTTCACTGCAACGTCGCGGCGCATCTGTACGTAATACCGTTTATAGGCAAAGCCGTTGGCACGCAGGGAAATGACGTACATTTTCTCCCCCTTTCGCTCTGAGGATAACAGCTCGAAATAGTTATCCAGCGAAAGCTCCTCCAAAATCTTTTCCAACTGCGCCTCGGTGTAGCGTTTTTTAGCAGGCAATAAATCGAGAAGCTCGTCGGGCGAAATCAAACAAACGCCCTTTTCATGGCAAAGCGCGTATATGGCGTTCATCACCTCGTTTTCTCGTCTGTTTAGCATTCCTCCTCCTCTATTTCAACGCGTACCTGCTGTCCATGTAATTATTTCAACGCGTACCTGCCCTATACCTTTGTTTTAGTATTCACCATTTCATTGTTTTTCATGCATTATAAAGCTTATAAACGAGAAAACCGCCCTCGCGAAATCGCGAGGGCGGTGCGTCGTTCTATTATTAAAGCTCCAACATGGAATCGTTTTCCGTCAAGATTCCGTTTGCATTGCGCCCTATTTCCAATTATAAAAATTCGAGGGGAAATTTGTTGCTAAATTTTCCCCTCTTATTGCCAAATATTACGTTTTATAAAACAGCGATTACTTCCACTTCCACAAGCACGTTTTTCGGTAGCGTTTTTACAGCCACACAGCTTCTTGCGGGGTTAGTTGTAAAATATTTCGCGTATACCGCGTTGAACGCCGCAAAATCTCCCATATCCGCAAGGAAGCAAGTGGTTTTCACCGCTTTTTCAAAGCCGCTGCCTGCCGCTACGAGCACGGCGCCGAGGTTTTTCATAACCTGCTCTGCCTGCCCCTCAATCGTCGTCTCCTCGACGTTACCCGATTCGGGATTGATGGGAATTTGCCCCGACGTAAACACCATATTCCCGCAAACAATTGCCTGCGAATAAGGTCCGATTGCCTTGGGTGCATTGTCCGTGGATACCTTTGTAAGCTCTGCCATAATTCTTCTCCTTTATAAAAGCTTGAATCCGAAATCCGTCAATGCCTTCTTGATTTCTTCAATATGCGCGTAGTTTCTCGTTTCGAGAATAATACGCAAGTAACAACCGTTGACGTCCGAGCCCTCGTTCGCACGCTCGTGGTGTACGGAAGTGACGTTGCCGCCGAGATCGGCAATAATCCTCGATACGTTTTTGAGCTGACCGGGCTTGTCCTGCAACTCGATAAGGAGCTGACAGCTTCTGCCCGACATCAAAAGACCGCGTTTAATTACACGCGAAAGGATTGTTACGTCGATATTGCCGCCCGAAAGCACGCAGACCGCTTTCTTGCCAGTTAAGTCGACTTTTCCAAACATCGCCGCCGCTACGGCTACCGCGCCTGCGCCTTCGGTAACGAGCTTGTGCTGTTCCATGAGTGCTAAAATTGCCGCCGAGATTTCGTCGTCCGTGACCGTGACGATTCCATCGACGTATTTGCTGCAAATTTCATAGGTGAGCTCGCCGGGCTTTTTCACCGCGATACCGTCTGCAATCGTTGCAACAGAAGGCAGCTCTTCAATCTCGCCGTGTTCCACGGCGTTTTTCATCGAGGGCGCGCCCACAGCTTGTACGCCGTAGACCTGTACCTGCGGATTGATTGTTTTAATCGTATACGCGATACCCGAAATCAAGCCGCCACCGCCGATAGGCACAAGCACAACGTCGGTATCGGGGAGCTGTTCCATAAGCTCAAGCGCAATCGTGCCCTGTCCTGCGATAACATCCTCGTCGTTGAAGGGGTGAATGAAGGTATAGCCCTTTTCGTCGCGGAGCTCAAGTGCGCGTCTGTACGCGTCGTCGTAAACGCCCTCGACGAGGCAGACCTCCGCGCCGTAGCTTTTCGTTGCCTCGACCTTAGAAATCGGTGCGCCGTCGGGCAGACAGATTACGGCTTTGATACCGTTTTTCTGCGCCGCAAGCGCAACGCCCTGCGCATGGTTGCCTGCTGAGCAAGCAATAACGCCGTGCGCTTTTTCTTCTTGGGAAAGTCGGGTCATTTTATAGTACGCGCCACGTACCTTGAATGAACCCGTTATCTGTAAATTTTCCGTTTTTAAATATAAATCTGCGCCAGGTTTTAATTTCGGGGCGTAAATCACGTCCGTTTTACGGATTACGTTTTTCAGCGCTTTGCCTGCGCGGTATACGTTATCAATCGTTAACATTGTGTTTCTCCTTTTGGAAGTAGGATATACTGTTTTGGTTTTTGTTTTTGTTTTTTGCGTTGCGTATAGAACTTGCTTTTCTTAGGATTTTTTGCACGCTTGCGCGTGTTGACCGCTTCGCGGTAAGACGCAAGCACGGCTTGCTTTTCTTGGGGCTGCCTTTCGTGGGCTCTGCCCACACCCGCAAGGAACTGAGTTCCTTGACTTCCAATCCATTTACGTTTGCGCGTAAGGAACGCCTCTCGGCGTTATTTGCGCAACCTGCGGTTGCTTATGAACGGCTGCCTATTTATGGGCTGCCGCCCATACCTGCGTAGAGGCTCTGCCTCTACACTCCGCAAGGAACTTCGTCCCTTGACCCTTGTAGGGGTACACGAATGCAACTAATTCGCGACACGGAAAGATAGAAAGGCTGGGTGCAGGCTCAGCCTGCCAACGGAACGTTGCTTAGCGTAAGCTGTCAATGAACTGCTCTGCACAGCGCGCCGAGCGGCTGCCCTTGCGGAGCGCGAATTCCTCGGCTTTGATTTCCAGCTCGGGCTCTGATAACCCGATACCGTAACGCTTAGCAAGCTCGTTCACGATACGAAGATATAATTTCTTATCGGGCTTCGAGAAGAGTACCGTTAAGCCAAAACGCTCGGATAACGACAGCGTTTCTTGCAGCGTGTCGTTTCTGTGTACGTCGTCACCCTCACGATCGCCAAAGCTTTCCTTGATGATATGACGGCGGTTGCTCGTCGCGTAAATCACGGCGTTGTCCGCCGTCGCGCTCGCCGAGCCCTCTAACGCCGCTTTCAGCATACTGAAATTGTCGTCGTTTTTGTTGAAAGACAAATCGTCGATGAAAATAATAAATTTCAAAGGATTGCCGTTGATTTTACCCATGACGTCGGGAAGATACCGAAGCTGGTCCTTTCTCAATTCAATCAAACGCACACCCTCGTCAAAGAACGCGTTTGCCACCGCCTTGACCGTCGAGGATTTTCCCGCGCCTGCATCGCCGCATAATAATACGTTTGCCGCAGGTCGGTTTTGAATAAACGCTTTCGTATTATCCACAACCTTTTGCCGCTCGGCTTCATAGCCGATAAACTGCGACATCGTCGTTTTGTCTGCGCTCATAATCGGCTCGATCTCCTTTTCGTCCGATAAACGGAACATGCCGTTCCCAGAGAAAATGCCATAGCCGTATTTGCCGATATTCTGCAAACGCGCTTGGTACAAGCCACCCATGTCTGCGTTGAAAGAGGTAAACGCTGGAATTTCGTCTAATGGAACACCCATGTCCGCGGCGAAATCCTCCGCGGAAAGGGCTGCGAATGCAGAAATTGAAGCAAGCTCTCGCTTCGCAGAATTAAGAACGTTCTCATCAATCGCCTTATGCAAAGCAACGCTTTTTACGTACACGTTTTCGTCCTCAAACACGAGCTTTTTAACAAGCTCGGTCAAATTCCCGCCCTCTTTATAGACCACGGAAACAAATTCTGAGTACGCATCAATACGCTCCGATTCGTTGCATTCCGCACTGTAAACGTAATTCCCGAAGCGTTCGAAAACCTCCGTTTGCAGCAACCCGCGGAATACGGCAAGCGCCGCAAGTCCACGAAAAATTGTGGATATATTCTTTTTCATGATTAAAGAGCCTCGATAATTTTATCCGTCATTTCCGTCGTCGTCAGCGCGGAGCCCGTCTTGGCAAGGTCTGCCGTGCGGTAGCCTGCGTCAAGCACCTTATCCACCGCCGCATAGATTGCCGCGGAGGCGTCCTTTTCATCGAATGCATACAACAGCATCATGCCTGCGGACAAAATCGTTGCAATCGGGTTGGCTTTGTTTTGACCTGCGATGTCGGGCGCAGAGCCGTGAATCGGTTCGTACAAGCCACGCTTATTATCGCTCAAGGACGCGGACGGGAGCATACCGATAGAACCCGTAATCTGCGAAGCCTCGTCGGAGAGAATGTCGCCGAACATGTTGCTCGTTACGATAACGTCGAACTGGGACGGGTTACGGACAAGCTGCATAGCGGCGTTGTCCACGAGCATGTCGGATACCTCGACGTCGGGGTATTCCGCCGCGATTTCATGGACAATCTTACGCCAAAGTCGCGACGTTTCCAAAACGTTGGCTTTATCGATGCTAATAAGCTTCTTGCGGCGCTTTCTTGCCGTTTCAAACGCTACGCGCGCAATACGCTCAATCTCCATGCGGCTGTACGCTTCGGTATCATACGCCTCTTCGCCGTACTTACCCTCGCGGTAACCGCGCTCGCCGAAATAAATACCGCCCGTCAATTCTCTAACAATCATGATGTCAAAGCCGTTCGCTACGATATCCTCACGCAAGGGGCATTCCCCTTTGAGCGCAGGGTAGAGCTTTGCAGGGCGCAGGTTGGTGAACAACCCCATCGCCGCGCGAATGCCAAGCAGTGCTTTTTCGGGACGGACGTTGCCAGGGAGGGTATCCCATTTCGGGCCGCCCACTGCACCGAGCAATACGCTGTCGGACGCCAAACAACCCTCTACCGTTTCTTCCGGTAAGGGCTTGCCGCATGCGTCGATTGCCGCACCGCCGATAAGATAGGGCGTGAACGTAAAGGAAATATCATGCTTTTTACCCACCGCCTCTAATACGCGTACCGCGCTATCTACGATTTCAGGGCCGATACCGTCCCCGCGCAATAAACCGATTTTATAATTTTTCATAATTCTTCACCTCGTACACGGTAGGCTCGTTTTACTGAATCGAACCGTTTTTAATCGACGCAACCAAGCCGCCGTTTGCGATAATTTTCTGGATGAATTCAGGGAAAGGCTGGGTTTTAAAGCTCTTGCCCGTCGTGCGGTTATAAATCACGCCGTTATCCAAATCCGCCTCCACTTTATCGCCGTCCGAAATCCCCGCCACCGCTTCGGGACATTCTAAAATCGCAAGCCCGATATTGATGGAGTTACGGTAGAAAATACGCGCAAAGCTGTTTGCGATAACGAGGGAAATTCCGCTCGCTTTAATCGCAATCGGCGCGTGTTCACGGGAAGAGCCGCAGCCGAAATTGTTGCCTGCGACCATGATATCCCCTGCCTGTACCTTGTTCACGAACTCCTTGTCGATATCCTCCATACAGTGGGAAGCAAGCTCTTTATGGTCACTGGTGTTAAGATACCGCGCAGGAATAATAACGTCCGTATCTACGTTGTCGCCGTATTTAATCGATTTTCCGTTAAAAATCATTTCATCACCTCCATGGGATCGGCAATCTTTCCTGCGATTGCAGAAGCTGCCGCTACGGCAGGAGAAGCCAAATAAACCTCCGATTTCACGTCGCCCATTCTGCCGACGAAGTTACGGTTGGTAGTAGCGACGGCGCGTTCGCCTGCCGCCAAAATACCCATGTAACCGCCAAGACAAGGGCCGCAGGTGGGTGTGGAAACAACGCAGCCTGCCTCAATAAAAATCTTCACCAAGCCGTTTTCCACCGCTTGCATGTAAATATCCTGCGTTGCGGGAATGATAATCGCACGGACACGCTTAGCAATCTTCTTGCCCTTTAAAATCTCCGCCGCCTCCGCAAGGTCTTTATAGTGTCCGTTGGTACAAGAACCGATAACAACCTGATCGATAACGACGTCGCCAATCTCGTCAAAAGTCCTCGTGTTTTCAGGCAAATGCGGGAACGCAACCGTCGATTTGATTTGCGATAAATCGATTTCATACGTTTCGTCGTATACCGCGTCCTCATCCGCTTTATATGCCGTAAACGCGCGGTCGGAGCGCGCTTTTACGTACGCTTCCGTCTGCTCGTCCACCTCGAAAATGCCGTTCTTTGCGCCCGCCTCGATTGCCATGTTCGCAATCGTCAAACGGTCGTATACGGTCAAGGATTTTACACCCTCGCCCGTGAATTCCATCGATTTATATAGCGCGCCGTCTACGCCGATTTTGCCGATGATATGCAAAATCACGTCCTTGCCCGACACGTATTTGTTGAGCTTGCCTTTCAGCACGAAACGAATCGCGGAGGGCACTTTAAACCAAGCCTTACCCGTCGCCATACCGCACGCCATATCCGTCGAGCCGACGCCCGTCGAAAATGCACCGATTGCGCCATACGTGCAGGTATGCGAATCCGCGCCGATTACAACGTCGCCAGGTACAACCAAGCCCTTTTCAGGGAGCAATGCATGCTCAATACCCATTCTGCCTACGTCGTAGAAATGGGTCACCTCGTGCTTATCGCAAAAGTCACGGCACATTTTACACTGTACCGCCGCTTTGATATCCTTATTCGGCGCGAAATGGTCCATGACCATCGTTACTTTCTCTTTGTCGTAAACGTCCGTCTTGCCGATTTTTTCAAATTCCTTGATTGCCACGGGGGAAGTGATGTCGTTTCCAAGCACTCTGTCTACGTTGACGAGAATGAGCTGCCCTGCCTCCACCTTCTCCAAGCCTGCGTGCGCCGCAAGGATTTTTTGCGTCATTGTCATTGACATGTTTTATCTCCTTAGCCGCAACTCGCAAAGCTGTTCCGCTTTGCGAGTTGACCGTCTTATTTATTGATAATAGCCCCTTTGTCTGCCGAGCTTACCTGCGCGGCATAGCGTTTCAAATACCCGGAAACTTCTTTCTTTTTAATCGGCATTTCCGCCTTACGCTTTTGAAGCTCTGCATCTGAAACGTTCAAATGGATTTTATATTCGGGAATGTTGATAGAAATAATATCCCCGTCTTTCACATAAGCAATCATGCCGCCCGAAACCGCTTCGGGGGATACGTGCCCAATCGAAGCACCGCGCGTCGCACCCGAGAATCTGCCGTCGGTGATAAGCGCAACGTCTTTATCTAAGCCCATGCCTGCAATCGCCGAGGTCGGGGAAAGCATTTCGCGCATACCCGGGCCGCCCGCAGGACCTTCGTAACGAATGACGACGACGTCGCCCTTGACAATCTTACCGCCGTAGATAGCCGCGATACATTCCTCTTCGCTCTCGAATACCTTTGCAGGGCCTTCATGCACGAGCATTTCAGGTGCAACCGCCGCGCGTTTTACGACGCAGCCGTCGGGCGCGAGGTTGCCGCGAAGCACCGCGATACCGCCCGTTTTGCCAAAGGCATTGTCGGGCTTTCTGATAACCTCTTCGTCGAGGTTGACTACCCCTTCGAGGTTCTCTTTCATAGTCTTGCCCGTACAGGTCATAACCGAAGTATCCAAAAGCCCAAGCGCTTCCAGCTCCTTCAAAACCGCATGCACGCCGCCCGCCTCGTTCAAGTCCTCCATGTAGGTAGGGCCTGCGGGAGCGAGATGGCAAAGATTCGGGGTCTTTTCGCTGATTGCGTTTACTTCGTCGAGGTCAAACGTAAGCCCACACTCGTTTGCGATTGCAGGCAGGTGCAGCATACTGTTCGTCGAACAGCCGAGCGCCATGTCCGCAGTAATCGCGTTTTTAAGCGCAGCCTCCGTCATGATATCGCGAGGACGAATGTTCTTTTTTACGAGCTCCATAACCTGCATACCTGCATGCTTTGCAAGCTCGATACGTGCGGAATACACCGCAGGAATCGTGCCGTTGCCCTTTAAGCCCATGCCGAGGACTTCGGTCAAGCAGTTCATAGAGTTTGCGGTATACATACCCGAGCAGGAGCCGCAGGTAGGACATACCTTTCTTTCGAATTCAGTGAGCTGTTCCTCGGTGATTTTACCTGCCGTATACGCGCCGACTGCCTCGAACATGCTCGAAAGCGAACGCTTTTTCCCGTTCACTCTTCCTGCGAGCATGGGACCGCCGCTTACGAAAACGGTGGGGATATTCAATCTTGCCGCCGCCATCAAAAGCCCAGGTACGTTCTTGTCGCAGTTGGGAATCATAACGAGCCCGTCAAAGCCGTGCGCGCGCACCATTGCCTCGGTGGAGTCCGCAATCAAATCACGAGTTACAAGGGAATATTTCATGCCCGTATGCCCCATGGCAATACCGTCGCAAACGGTGATTGCAGGGAACATGATAGGCGTACCGCCTGCCATTGCCACGCCGAGCTTTACTGCCTGCGCGATTTTGTCAAGGTTGGTATGTCCAGGGACGATTTCGTTATGGGAGCAAACGACGCCGATTAAGGGGCGAGCCATTTCCTCTTCCGTCATACCCAGCGCGTGGTACAAGGACCTGTGCGGCGCGTTGGAAAATCCGTCTACTATTGTGTCTTTAATCATAATGGTTTCTCTCTGAAATAATGGTGAATTGTTTTCAACGTGAATTGAAAACTTCGTTTTCGTGAATTGCAAGCAAAGCTTGCGTGAATTGCGTTGCTTTGCAACGCGGTATGGCTGTATTTTATCGTAAAACCGTTTTTAAAAATACTTCAACGAATTGTGGACAAAGTCCGCAATTCAATTCACGCGTCAACAGGCGCAATTCACGGCAGAGCCAATTCACGCCATTCGGCAATTCACATTCTTAGTTGTTGATGAATTTTTCTTCGTCTGCCCAGCTGTAAAGCTTTCTGATGTCGCGACCAACGACTTCGGAGGGGTGTTCTGCCGCAAGCTTACGCATTGCGTTGAAGTGTACCTGCGCACCTGCGTCGGACATATCTAACAAGAATTCTTTTGCGAACGTACCGTCCTGAATATCCTTCAAAACTTTCTTCATCGCTTTCTTCGTTTCTTCGGTGATAATCTTCGGACCCGTGATATAGTCGCCGTATTCCGCCGTGTTCGATACCGAGTAGCGCATACCTTCGAAACCGCTCTGGTAGATAAGGTCTACGATGAGCTTCATTTCGTGGATACATTCAAAGTATGCGTTTCTGGGGTCGTAGCCTGCTTCTACAAGCGTTTCAAAACCAGCCTGCATCAAGGCGCAAACACCGCCGCAAAGGACTGCCTGTTCGCCGAACAAGTCCGTTTCGGTTTCCGTGCGGAAGTTCGTTTCCAAAACGCCCGCTCTCGCGCCGCCGATACCTGCTGCGTATGCAAGACCGATTTCCAAAGCGTCGCCCGTTGCGTCCTGTTCTACTGCAATCAAGCAAGGTACGCCCTTACCAACCTGATATTCGCTTCTTACCGTGTGGCCAGGGCCCTTGGGCGCAACCATGATAACGTTGACGTTCTTCGGGGGCTTAATGCAACCAAAGTGGATATTGAAGCCGTGTGCAAACGCAAGCGTCTTGCCTTCGGTGAGGTTGGGTTCGATGCTTTCCTTGTAAAGCTTCGCCTGCTTTTCGTCGTTGATAAGAATCATGATAAGGTCTGCTTTTGCAGCAGCTTCCGCAGCCGTCATAACCGTAACGCCCTGCTTTTCAGCCTTTGCCCAGCTCTTGCTG
Organism: Clostridia bacterium; assembly: GCA_017482415.1. GTDB lineage: Bacteria > Bacillota > Clostridia > Christensenellales > Borkfalkiaceae > Scatosoma. The sequence goes on along the minus strand of JAFUMY010000029.1, from coordinate 7,460 downwards.
CCCTTGTAAAGACCTACGATTACGTCCACGCCCGAATCCTTGAGGTTGAGCGCGTGTGCGTGACCCTGCGAGCCGTAGCCGATGATCGCTACTGTCTTACCGTTCAATTTGTTCAAATCGCAATCTGCTTGATAAAAAATTCTGTTTGCCATGATAATTTTCCTGTCCTTTTTTTAATTTTTTATGATAAAATTTTATTTTTTACTTGTTTAAAAGAGTAACCGTGCCTCTATCCAGTGCAACGATACCCGTGCGGCACATTTCGAGAATCCCAAACGGCTGCATGAGCTTGATAAACGCGTCGATTTTCGAGGGGTTGCCCGTAACCTCGATGCACATAGCCTCAGGGGAATAGTCGATAACGCTCGCGCGGAATACGTCCACCGCCGTCATGATATCGCTTCTGTTTTTCGATTCGTTTTTCACCTTGATAAGCATGAGCTCACGCTTGATAGGTTCGTCCTCGAGCACCTCGACTTTCTTAACGACGTACAGCTTTTTGAGCTGGTTGATAAGCTGTTCTCTCACGTACTTATCCCCTTGCATACTGATGGTGATACGGGAATATTCGGGGCATTCGGTTTCGCCTACGGTGAGCGCGTCGATGTTGAAGCCGCGACGGGTGAACATTGCCGTTACGCGCGTCAGTACACCGGCTTTGTTGTCTACGTATACCGCTAATACAAATTTATTGCTTTCCATAACCTTTCGCCTCCTTACTTAATATTCGTAATCATGTCCGCAATCGCGCCGCCGGGAGGAAGCATGGGAAGTACCAGCTCGTCCTTGTCGATGCGAACGTCAATGACCGTGGGCTTGCCTGCCTTCAACGCCTTTTCAAACGCATGCTTGAACTCGATTTGCGTTTCCGCAAGATACCCGTCCGCGCCAAAGGATTCCGCAAGCTTGACAAAATCCGTCTTTCTATTCAAAATCGTATTCGAATATCTCTTGCCAAAGAACAGCGTCTGCCATTGACGTACCATACCCAACACACCGTTGTTCATGAGTACGATAACGACGGGGATTTTATAGGTAACCGCCGTTGCAAGCTCGTTGAGGTTCATGCCGAAGCTGCCGTCGCCCGTAATCAGGATAACGGGGTCCTTCGTGGCTACGTATGCGCCGATTGCCGCGCCTAAGCCAAAGCCCATCGTGCCCAAACCGCCGCTCGATACGATACGGCGAGGACGGTCGAAGGTCGAATACTGCGCCGCCCACATCTGGTGTTGACCTACGTCGGTCGCCGTGATGGTCGCTGCGGGCTTCAGCTCGTTGATGATATCAAATACCTGCTTAGGCGTAAGAGGCACTTTTGCCGCCGCCGCGATTTCCGCTTCAAAGCCGAGCTCCTCTTCCTTTAACTTGCGAATCTGCATCAGCCAGTCGATATTGTCTTTCTTATCGCATTTCTTTGCGATTCTCTTAAACGAATCCTCAACGTCGCCCACTAAACCAAGGTCTACGCGAACGTTTTTATTAACTTCCGCGGAATCGGGGTCGAGCTGAATGATTTTGCTGTTCTTTGCAAACTTGGAAACGTTGCCCGTCGCTCTGTCCGAGAAACGAACGCCGACTGCAAGAATCAAATCCGCCTGGTCCTGCGCCATCGAGGACGCGTAATGTCCGTGCATACCCTGCATACCGAGGAATCTTTCATTGTCCTGCGGTACGGAGGAAAGCCCCATGAACGAACAGCCGATAGCCGCGCCGATTTTTTCTGCGAACTCGACAATGTCTTTGCCCATGCCGAGCCCTGCCGCGCCGCCGCCTACGTAAATATACGGCTTCTTCGCTTCGTTGATAAGCTTCGCTGCCTCGTCGATTAAGCATTCCTTAACCTTAGGTACAGGAGTTTTCTCTACAACGGGCTGCGGCTCGTAATCGTACTTGCCTACCTGCACGTCCTTGGGAATATCGACCAAAACGGGGCCGGGTCTACCCGATTTTGCAATACGGAAGGCTTCGCGGAGGGTATCCGCAAGGTCCTCGATTTTGCTTACGAAATAGTTATGCTTCGTAATGGGCAGCGTCACGCCCGTGATATCGATTTCTTGGAAGCTGTCCTTACCAATCAGCGAGTTGGGCACGTTCCCCGTGATTGCTACCATGGGAATCGAGTCGAGCATCGCCGTAGCGATACCGGTAACGAGGTTGGTTGCGCCCGGGCCGCTGGTTGCGATACATACGCCGACCTTGCCCGTCGCACGGGAATACCCGTCCGCTGCGTGCGCCGCGCCTTGCTCGTGCGCGGTCAAAACGTGGTTAATCTCGTCGCGGTATTCGTATAACGCATCGTAGATATTGATAACCTGGCCGCCGGGATAACCGAATACGTCGGTTACGCCCTGCTCAATCAGGGTTTTAATTAAAATTTGAGCACCTGTCAATTTCATATTTTTACTCCTTTCTTTTTCCTTCTCTTATTCGAGCATCCGATTGACCGCCGATACGAGCGCGTATACGGACGAGGTCATGATGTCGCTGTGAATGCCCGTGCCCCAGTGGGTTTTGCCGTCCAAGGCAATCGACACGTAGGACGCCGCCTGCGAAGTGGATTTCTCCTCCAAAGCGTGCTGCACGTAGCTTTCTAATACGTAATCCTTTCCCGTTACCTCTTTAATCGCGTTGCTGACGCAATCGAGTCTACCGTTGCCGACCACCTCTATTTTGAAGAGCTTGCCAAGATATTCTATCTCGACCGCGGCTTTTACAACGTCCGCTTTGCTTTCCTCATACGTCGCGTTCACAACCCGCAGCTTATCCTGACGATTGACAAAGTCGCGCAGGAAAATCTCATACACCTCTTGCGAGGGGAGTTCCCTATGCTCGTGGTCGGAAATGCTCTTGACGTGATAGCCGAACGTTTCGCGCATTTTCGGGGGAAGAATGAGTTTAAACTGCGTTTCGAGGATATACCCGATGCCGCCCTTTCCCGATTGGGAATTGATGCGGATAACGTCCGCCTCGTACACTCTGCCAACGTCGGCAGGGTCGATGGGCAAATAGGGTACCGTCCACGTGTTCGTGTCCTTTTCCACTCGGTATTTCATGCCTTTTGCAATCGCGTCTTGGTGTGAGCCCGAGAACGCCGCAAACACGAGCGAGCCGCTGTACGGCTGACGTTCGCTGACCTTCATACGGGTGACCCGTTCGTACACCGCCGTAATCGACGGCAGGTCGGAGAAATCTAAGCCAGGGTCTACGCCTTGCGAGAACATGTTCAAGGCAAGGGTGATAATGTCGACGTTGCCCGTTCTCTCGCCGTTGCCAAACAGCGTACCCTCGATACGGTCGCCGCCTGCAAGTAAGCCCATTTCGCTATCCGCCACCGCGCAGCCTCTGTCGTTGTGCGGGTGCAGGGAAATGATGACGTTTTCCCGATTTTTGAGGTTCTTGCACATGTACTCGACTTGATTTGCATAGACGTGCGGCATCGAATGCGCCACCGTCACGGGCAGGTTGATAATCACCTTATCGTCCGCCGTCGGCTGCCAGATATCCAACACCGCGTTGCAGATTTCCGCCGCAAATTCAGGCTCGGTACCCGTGAAGCTTTCGGGGGAATATTCAAAAATAATCTTGCCCTCTGCGGCTTCCTTGTATTTTTTACAAAGTCTTGCGCCGAACTCCGCAATCTCGATAATCTCTTTCTTTTCACGCTTGAACACCTGCGTGCGCTGTGCAAGCGACGTGGAGTTATACAAATGCACCACCGCGCGTTTCGCGCCCTTCAACGCCTCGAAGGTCTTGGCAATGATATGCTCGCGCGATTGCGTGAGGACTTGAATCGTTACGTCATCGGGAATTAAATTCTGCTCGATAAGGGTACGACAGAACTCGTACTCCGTCTCGCTCGCCGCAGGAAACCCGATTTCAATTTCCTTAAAGCCAAGCTGACAAAGGAGCTTGAAGAATTCTAATTTTTCTTCCAAACTCATGGGAATAATCAGGGCTTGGTTCCCGTCGCGAAGATCGACGCTGCACCAAATCGGCGGCTTTTCAATCGACGACTTTTTCACCCAGTCCATCGTAACGCCCTGCGGCTCGAAATATTGTTTTACGTATTTGTTGCTATTTTTCATACTACTCCTTATCGCAAAAGCCCTTTTTCCTTTCGAAAATAAAAGTCTCTTCCGTTTTCGCGCGCCAAAATGCGCTACGTTTACGAAAGAGACGAAGAAACTCCGCGGTACCACTCTTTTTGGTGAAAGGTATTCACCCACTCGCGTCTTACTAAAAGACCTCTCTATTACGGGAGAACCCGTCCGAATCTACTAAGCGAAACTTTTTTCGCCGTTCTCTCGGCGGCTCGGGGAGGAGCTATATTCCGTATCGCTGTATCGGCTCGCAGCAAAACGCCGACTCTCTGTCAAGCGAACGATGCGGATTTTTTTCCCGTCATTGCCTTTGTAATTTGTGTTATTTATTATAATGTATATATTTTAATATATTTTTTACCCGTTTGTCAACGGATTGAAACCACTTTTTCCTTGATTTTTCAAGGAAAATGTTGTATTTTTTACAGTTTATACACCCAACCGAACGGATCGTCGCGTTTTCCCCACTGAATCCCCGTCAAAACGTCGTATAATTTTTGGGTTACCTCACCGATTTTGCCGCCGTTGACGGTGTATTCCTTTTCCCCGACCGCAAGCCGTCCGATAGGCGATACGACCGCCGCCGTGCCGCAGCCCCATGCCTCTTCCAACGTGCCCTTTTCCATCGCCTCCACCAGCTCGTCCAAGGACAAAAGCCGTTCGGTGACCGTGTAGCCAGACGCTTTCAAAACCTCGATACAGCTCTTTCTGGTAATACCAGGCAAAATCGAGCCCGTCAGCATCGGCGTTATAATCTCGCCGTTTATTTTAAACATGACGTTCATCGCGCCGACTTCTTCAATGTATTTGCGTTCTACGCCGTCCAGCCAAAGGACTTGGGAATACCCTTTCTTGGCAGCGCGTTCACCCGCTCTCGTGCTCGCCGCATAGTTGCCGCCGCACTTCGCGTAGCCCGTACCGCCGCGCACCGTTCTTACGTCCTCCGATTCAATCATGATTCCGACGGGATTGATTCCCTCTGCGTAATAACTGCCGCTTGGCGACGCAATCAGCATAAACGTGGCTCTATGCACCGCGTGCACGCCGAGCGCCTCGTCGTTACCGAACATGAACGGACGAAGATACAACGACGTACCAAACGATTTGGGAACCCAACGCTCTTCTAATTTTACGAACGTCGTCAAAAGCTCCAACATATCGTTCTCGTCCATTTCAGGCAAGCTCATACGCTCCGCCGAACGGTTCATTCTGCGCACGTTCTCCATGGGACGGAAAAGCTGCACGCCGCCGTCCGCACGTCTGTACGCCTTTAAGCCCTCGAAAATTTCCGCGCCGTAATGCAAAACCGTGGACGCAGGATGTAACGAAATATTGCCAAACGGCACGATTCTCGCATCGTACCAGCCCTTGCCCTGTTCCCAATCCACAAGTAGCATGTGGTCGGTAAACACCTTACCGAAACCGAGTTTTTCTTCGGGCGGCATTACGCCAGGCGTTGTCGTTTTCGTGATTTTAATTTCCATAATCCTTCCTCGTTTTCGCAATTCAAAAAACGAATTGTGAACTATTCTTTAATTGATTTATATAATAATAGCACACTGCGAAAACGAAAGTCAACGTTTTCCGAGGGCGAAAAGGGATTTTTTTATAAAAAATCAGGAATTTTCCGTAGCGGCAACCTCGACTTCCGCTGCCTCGGCGTTTTCCGCCGCAAGGTCAGCCGCAAACACTGCGTTTTGGTCCTCGTATGCCGAAAGCATGGGCGCAACGTCCTTGCCCTTCTTTCTGTCGAAATAGTTTTTCGTAATCTTAACGACCAAACCGCTCATCAGCACAAGCCCGATGAGGTTGGGCAGTGCCATAAGTCCGTTAAAGGTATCCGAAATCGACCAAGCAAGCTCACCGTCGATGAGCGCGGAAACGATAACGAGCAATACGTAAACGACTTTGAAAGCAGTCGTTGCAATCTTTCTGCCCTTCTCCCCCGTTCTGCGGAAAAGGAAATCGATAGATTTTTCGCCGTAGTACGACCATGCCAAAATGGTAGTAAATGCAAACAAGGGAAGAATCGTCGAATACACGACCGTACCGAACATACCGAATACGCCTTCAAAGGCATTCATGGAAATCGTGGTATCCACACCCGTTCCGCTATACAGCACCCAAGGCTTGTCGCCGAAGCTGACGAGGATAACCAGCGCGGTTAAGGTACAGATAACAAAGGTATCGAAGAACACCTCGAAAATCCCCCAAAGCCCCTGCTTAACGGGTTCACGGGTTTCCGACGCACTGTGCGCGATAACGGAAGAGCCGAGCCCTGCTTCGTTGGAGAATACGCCTCTTGCAAGACCTTTTTTAATAATCTGCGAGAACACGTAGCCGCCGAAGCCTGCAAGTGCGGAATTGAACGAGAAAATATTCGAGAAAATCAATGCAAACGCGCTGCCAATCATGGTGACGTTAACAAAAATAACGACGATTGCCATGACGATAAAGAGCAGGGACATGAACGGAACGAGAATGGACGTAACCCTGCCTATGCTCTTGATACCGCCGAGGATAATCAATGCGAGCACGACTGCCACCACAATACCGACGATTAAAGCAATCATTTGGTTGTTGCCGCTGATTGCGCCTTGGAAGGTAGACGAGATTTTATTCGTCTGCACGCCGCTCATACCGATTGCGGCAAAGGTACAAAATACCGCCGCCATAACCCCGAGGATTTTACCCAGCGTTTTCAAGAACGAGCCAAGCTTGCCCTCGACGTTTCTGCCAAGCCCCTCGGAAAGATAGTACGCAGGTCCGCCCGAAAAATCGCCGTTCTTTTCCTTTTTACGGAAGAACATACCAAGCACGTTTTCCGCATAGTTTGTAATCATACCAAAGAACGCGGATATCCACATCCAGAACACCGCACCGGGACCACCCGTCATGATTGCGGACGTTACGCCGACGATGTTCCCCGTACCGACCGTACCCGAAATCGCCGTAGCAAACGCTTCGAACTGGGAAATGGAGTTTTCCTTTTTCGACGCGTGCTTCTGCTTTTTACCGATACTCTTGACCGTAGGCACAATCGTTTCATTAAGCGACGTACCGAATTTATGCACCTGCATACACTTGGTACGAACGGTCAATAAAATACCCGTACCGAGAATGAGTACGATCATCGGCCAGCCCCATACGAGGTCGTTGATGAACGAGTTGACTTTGGAAATACCGTTTACGATGCTTTCCCACATAAAAATACCTCCGTCGTTCCTTTTGGAACAAAAATTTTTTTCCTTGGGTAAAATCGGAGAATAAAAAAGCGGAGCGACGTTGCCATCACTCCGTTTACAGCGTATACCTTCCCCTTTTATTTAAAAAAACGGCATGGGCAGGTATGCGTTGAAG
>JAFUMY010000028.1 GCA_017482415.1 Clostridia bacterium | reverse complement strand
TGCGCTTTGTATTCTTCCTTTTCCATAATTCTCTCCGATTATTTTTGATTTTTCGTGTAGTTTAAGCATCCGCCTGCAAGCAGCATTTCCCTCTGTCTTGCGGAAAGATTTAAGCAAAGTTTTGCAGACGCGCCGTTTGTTTTATTGACAAGCAAGGCTTCCGTTTCACCCTTGACGGCCGCCGCAAAGCCTGCGATTTCTAATGCGTCGCCCTCCGAGAATTTCTCGTAATCGTCGGGGTTTGCAAGCGTCATGGGTACAATGCCGAAGTTAATCAAGTTCGCTACGTGGATACGAGCGAAGCTCTTTGCCACAACCGCTTTAATTCCCAAATACAACGGCACGAGTGCAGCATGCTCACGAGAAGAGCCCTGACCGTAGTTCGAGCCGCCGAGAATCACGCCACCTCCTTTCGCTTTTGCACGCTCGGGGAAGTCCTTATCGCAAACCGTGAAGCAGAATTCCGAGAGTTTCGGAACGTTGGAACGATAAGGCAATACTTTCGTACCCGCAGGCATGATATGGTCGGTGGTGATGTCGTCGCCAACCTTCAAAATCAACTCGCAAGAAAGATCTTTTGCCGGGGCTTTTCCAACAGGAATGGGTTTAATATTCGGACCTCGCTCGACCGTAACCGTCTCCATTTCCTCTGCCGCTACGGGCATTTCAATCAAATTATCGTTAATCTTGAACGACGTGGGCATTTCGATTATCGGTGCAACGCCGAGCGTCGTAGGGTCGGTGAATTCCCCTGCGATTGCGGAAGCCGCCGCCGTTTCGGGGGATACAAGATAGACCTGCGCGTCCGCAGTACCACTGCGTGCAAGGAAGTTTCTATTGAAAGTACGAAGGCTTACGCCTGCTGATTTCGGCGAGAAGCCCATACCGATACAAGGCCCGCAAGCGCATTCCAAAATTCTTGCGCCTGCATTGATAAGATCGGCAAGCGCACCGCATTCTGCGAGCATAGTATACACCTGTTTGGAACCAGGGGAAATTGACAAGCTCACGTCGGGGTGTACCGTCTTACCTTTGAGCATTGCCGCTACCGTCAGCATATCCTGCATGGACGAGTTGGTACAAGAGCCGATGCAGACTTGACTGATTTTCATACCCGAAAGCGCAGAAACAGGCTTTACGTTATCGGGGCTATGCGGACATGCGGCCAAGGGCTGTAATTTGGATAAATCCACGGTATATTCTGCGTCATAAACCGCGTCGGGGTCGGAGGAAAGCTCAACAAAATCCTCCACTCTGCCCTCTGCCGCCAAAAACGCTTTCGTAACGTCGTCGGAGGGGAAGATAGAGCTGGTTGCGCCAAGCTCTGCATCCATGTTGGTAATCGTTGCACGTTGGGGTACTGATAAAGTTTTAACACCCTCGCCTGCGTATTCCACGATTGCACCTACGCCGCCCTTTACGCCGAGCTGACGAAGGACCTCCAAAATCACGTCCTTTGCGCCTACGTAATCGGAAAGCTTACCGACCAAATTCACTTTGAGCATTTTCGGCATCGTAATATAGTACGTGCCGCCGCCCATCGCTACGGCTACGTCCAAACCGCCTGCGCCCATACCGAGCATACCGATACCGCCTGCCGTGGGCGTATGGCTATCCGAGCCGATCAACGTTTTACCGGGCTTGGAAAAGCGTTCCAAATGTACCTGATGGCAAATGCCGTTACCAGGACGAGAAAAACGAATACCGTGCTTTTTCGTGACCGTTTGGATATAACGGTGATCGTCCGCATTCTCGAAGCCTGCTTGCAAGGTGTTGTGGTCGATATATGCAACGGAAAGCTCGGTTTTTACCCGATCAATACCCATTGCTTCAAATTGCAAATACGCCATCGTGCCCGTAGCGTCTTGGGTCAACGTTTGGTCGATTCTAAGCCCGATTTCGTTGCCCGTAATCATTTCACCGCAAACGAGGTGGTTCTTTATAATTTTTTGCGCGATTGTAAGTCCCATATCTCTATTTTCTCCTATGTACCGCCTATTATAAATCACGATTCAAAAGGCTTCTACCATCGTCGCTGAACATTTTTACAAGTTCTTCAAGCTCTTCTTCGCCCATGACCGTCGTTCTGCCGTCCGAATACAGCTCGTCAATCTTCGACTTCATATCCTGAACGATTTTATCCTGCTTTGTGACCTGTTTTTCGGGAGGGAGCTGGTAGTGCTTGTTAATCCAATACGCGATACCCGCCAAGCCCGAAGTATTCGAAATCGAAACCTCCGCAGGGCGATTTAAAATCTTTTCCGTATCGAAAATGTTATAAATTTCCGCATCCTTCATCATGCCGTCTGCGTGAATACCCGCCCTCGTCATGTTGAACGCACTGCCCACGAACGGCGTCATCGGCGGAATGTCGTAACCGAGTTCTTTCTCGAAATACTTTGCGATTTCCGTAATCATCGTAGTATCCATTCCGTCCAACGTACCGCGCAGGGACGCGTACTGCATAACCATCGCCTCCAAAGGCACGTTGCCCGTTCTTTCCCCGATACCAAGCAAAGAACAGTTGACGGCGCTCGCGCCGAAGAGCCATGCGCTGACGGCATTCGCAACGCCCATATAAAAATCGTTATGACCATGCCATTCAAGCATTTCCGACGTAACGTCCGAATAATGATGCAAACCGTAAACAACACCAGGAACACTTCGGGGAGGCGCTGCACCCGTGAAAGGTACGCCATAGCCCATCGTGTCGCACATACGGATTTTAACGGGGATTTTTGCTTCCTTAGAAAGCTCGATTAAAGCGTTTACAAAGGGTACTACGAAACCGTAGAAATCCGCACGGGTCAAGTCCTCCAAATGACAGCGAGGAGAAATTCCTGCTTCAAAAGCCTGTTTTACCACGCCAAGATAATGGTCAAACGCCTGCTTTCTCGTCATATTCAATTTTTTGAAAATATGATAGTCGGAACAGCTGACCAAAATACCCGTTTCACGGATACCGATATTATGTACCAGCTCAAAGTCCTCTTTCTTTGCGCGAATCCACGTCGTGATTTCAGGGAATTTATAGCCAAGCGCCATACATTCTTCCAGCGCCGCGCGGTCTTTCTTCGTATATACGAAAAATTCGCTTTGGCGAATGATGCCTTTCGGACCACCGAGTTTTGCAAGCATTTTATATACGTCCACGATCTGTTTTGTCGTGTACGGCGCACGTGACTGCTGCCCGTCACGGAAGGTCGTATCGGTAATCCAAATATCGCTTGGCATGTTCATAGGCACCCTACGGAAATTGAAGGGCGTTTTAGGAACTTCGTCGTACGGATAAATATCACGGAACAAATGCGGCTCCGCTACGTCTTGCAGCTCGTATTTATATTGCTCCATTTCCAGCAAATTACTTGAGGGATTTAATTCAATCATATTCTACCTCACTGTTTTATTTTTTCGATTAAATACACTTCTAAAATTTATTAAATCGATTATACTCAAAAAATGCTCGCTTGTCAAGGATTTGAAAGGTCAAAATATATTTCTTCCTTGATTTTCACGGATTTTTTCATTCTTTTCACAAAAAAAACGCCTCCTATTCCAACAAAGAAGGCGTTTGCTTTTTTAAAAAGCATCTTTTTCGATTTTACTCCAGCGCTTGGCGATGAACTTTAACCGCCAAGACGTAGGCAACCAACAGGTTGCTACTCGCATGACTTTATTCCAAAAGCCCACGATAAGCTTGCGCTTATTTTTCTTTACGGCTTTGATAGAGGCCTTTGCAACCGCTTTTGGAGTTTTCGCGGCGAGCTTGCCCCATAAGCCCTGCCCCTTTATCTGCTCTTTGATGTCCTCGCGCGTGGGCATAGCCCCTGGCAAAACCGCCGTTACGGCGACGTTTTTGCCCTTCATTTCCGACCTTAACGCTTGGGAAAAGGAGGTCAGTGCGCCTTTCGTCGCGCTGTATATTGCAAAGTAGGGCATGGGATATATTCCCGAAACGCTGGATACGTTGATAATCTCCAAACGTTCCGCCCTATTTTCAATCGCAAAACGACAAAGAGAAACCGCCGCCTCAAAATTCACACGACATTGAAAAGCTATTTTTTCTTCCGTATATGCCGCCAAGCCTTTCTGGATATCCGCACCTGCAACGTTGACGAGCATGGAAAGCCGTATTCCGTCTTCTTTCAAGCCTTGCATTAAATGCAAACGAGATTCCGTCGAGGCAAGATCCGCCGCGTAAACGCGCACCTCTTTTCCTGGGAATTGCGCGAAAAGCTCGGCTTTGAGCGTCTCCAATTTTTCCTCGCTCCTGCCTGTTAGCAAAAGCGTGTAATCCGTTTTTATAAGCTCGTATACAAACGCCTTGCCTAAGCCACCGCAAGCACCTGTAATCAAGGCGTATTTTGCCTTTGTAACCATAGTCGCTCCTTACCTATTTCCAAAGGGTGTCAAGATTGTAGCCATACGCCTGCACGACTTCCACTTGCTCGGAATTTGCCATATCCTGCGGCTTTACGACTGCGCC
>JAFUMY010000027.1 GCA_017482415.1 Clostridia bacterium | reverse complement strand
GTGAAATATACCGAATATAACGTTGGTACGTTGACGGTAAATTCCAATAGCGCACCAGGCGCTGGTACGGCGGTAAATAACTCTTTGTATTTAATCAAGCAAAACGGTAGCACCGTGGACGATTGGACGCATTACACCTACGTAAGCGGCGCAGGCTTTAAGGTGAACGGCGAAACAGCTACGTTGAATGCGATTCAAAACGTAGGTAGCGGTTTGTATTTGGCGTTTGAGGGGGTTAGCGAAGGCGACGTAATTTCGATTGAAGGTACGTACGTTTGTGATACGACGGCTATTCGATACGTTATTCCTGAAAGCAAGTTTATTTGGACTGGTTCTGGTTGGGAAATATACGTGGAATATACAATTCACAATCTCGGCGCGCTTGAGTTGCATAACAACAGCGCAGGCTGCGGTGCCAACGTGTTGTATTTGCAAAAAGCAGGCGGCACGGCGTTACCTGTTCTTGACTGGGATCACGTCTTTACCTATGAAAGCGGCGACGGTTGGAAAGTAAACGGCGTTGCTACGACGCTTAACACGTTTAAGAGTACGCCCGACGGTCTGTATTTAGATTTTGGGGCAGTGCCGACAGATGCTGTGGTCTCTATTAGTGGTACGTTCGTTTACTCGCAAGCACCGGTTAAATACGTCATTGACGAAAGCAAATTCGTTTGGAACGGTTCCAGTTGGGAAAAATACGTGGAATATACCGAATATAACGTAGGTATGTTGACGGTAAATCCTAATAGCGCACCAGGCGCTAATACGGCGGTAAATACTTCTTTGTATTTAATCAAGCAAAACGGTAGCACCGTGGATGACTGGACGCATTACACCTACGTAAGCGGCGCAGGCTTTAAGGTGAACGGTGAAACGGCTACGTTGAATGCGATTCAAAACGTAGGTAGCGGTTTGTATTTGGCATTTTCTGGTGTTAAAGAAGGCGACGTTATTTCGATTAGCGGTACGTATAAATGCGCAATCACGGCTATCAAATACGTTATTGATGAAGCGCTCTTTATGTGGAACGGTTCGGGCTGGGTTAAATGTTATGCTGAATATGCAGACAGCCAGCTTGCAGCCTACGACGTTGTTGGAATTAGCGACCTTGGCTTAGGGCTTAATAAAGAGGTAAAAGGCGTATACGACGGCAGTTTGCTTACCTATACGCAAAGCGCAGGAAACACGACGGGTTCGGTGAAATTCCGTTTCCAAGTAAATTCTGTAGACACAACGAACGGTGCGACGGCTATTCGTCTTCGCGGCTCTGCTTGGAGCGGTGTTCGTTTTGAAATTACCGAAGGCGTTATTAGAACTTGGAATGAGGCAGCGAATTCGCAAAGACTTCCCTTGTCGAATAATACCGATTACATGGTTGAGCTTGGCGCAATCGATTTATTAAACAGCGACTATATTTGGGCTTATATTAAGCTTGACGGCGTGGTGATGGCGTCGGAACTGCTTTTGAAAACGGAGATAAGCGACACGGACGGCGCAGCGTACGGCACGTATAATACCAACGCGGTAAGCCTTTACGTGGATACAACAGGCATAACCTTTACCGACCCCGACCACGTATCGGTTACGTACACGTCGTTGTACGGAAGTAGAGTTGAATACGTAGCAAAGAACAGCGATTGCACGGTTTCGTCCGAAAAGGCAAAAACCTATAACACCTTTATCGGTTGGGTAGTAAACGATACGCTGTATCAGGCAGGCGACGTGATTGAAATCGGTGAAGAAAATATCACGTTGACGGCGTTAGAAATTGAATTCCGCATGGAAGAAGGCGCGGCAATTCGTGTTGCGGGTACGGCAGATGAATCGGGTATCCGTTTCACGACGTTGTTAAAAGAAACGGATTTGAATACGTTGAAAGGATATATTGGCGAAGGAAGCGTTTCTTACGGTACGTTGATTATTGCTTATGATTATCTTGTTGCTGGTCAAGAACCGAACTTGAAGGATTTCACGCCTGGCGAAAATATTATTAAACTTCCTACTACTTATTCGGAAGTAAATGCCGATGGGTTCATCGTATATCGCGGAGCAATGCAGAAGCTGTATGAAGAAAACCACGGAAGATTGTTTGCTGGTCGCGGGTACATAGAAATCACCGTAAACGACAAAACGATTACGGTTTACACGCCTTTCGATAAGGCCGATAATGTGCGTTCGATTCGTCAGGTTGCGCAAGCTTTCCAAGCGGATACCAGTGAACCTGCCGAAGGCGAAATTAGATACGCAACGCTTTCCGAAGCGAGAAAGGCAATCGTAGACGCTTATGCTGCGCTTAATGAAATTGAGCTTATGAATTATGCGTCTTATGCGGCAAACAATTTCTTGAACGTAATCGCGTGGAACTATCCCGCGCTTGACGAAAGCAACGAATATAACAACGACAAGAATATCGCAATCGCTACGCAGATGAAGAATACGGGAATCAAAGTTGTTAACTTGACGGGTGAAAACCTTCTTGTCTTGAATACGAAAGAAGCCATCGAAAAAACCCATCAGATTATCAAATTCTTCTGGTCACAGGGATTGAAAACGGTTGCATTTGCGGCAAACAATGTCGAAAATTTCAACACTGACTTTACGCAAATTGGCACGCCCGACTTCTCCGATTGTGAAGGCTTTATCGGCTTCTTGCATTGGGACGAACCTACCGAAGACGATACGACGATGTCGAAGCTTGCCGATTTGGCAATTCAATTCAATGACGTATACGCTGGCTCGGACGTTACGTATATGAACAACCTGTTGCCTTCTTATGCTCCCTACTTCCAAACTACTGAGACAAACTGGTGGGGCGGTAGCAGTACCACGCTCGACAAAGAGGCGTTCAAGGCATACGTAAAGGAATATTGCGATAAGGTGCTTTCGCAGGTAAAGGGTGAAAAGTGGCTTTCCATTGATAGCTATCCTATCAATAAGAATTATTCCTTGCACGATACGTTCCTTTTGGACTTGGGCGTTATTAAATATTACGCTATGGAATACGGCGCGCATGCGCACGTAGCGTTGCAGTCTTCGGGTTTTGGTACTAATGACAACGACACAAAAGCTAGAATTCCCACCGAAGCGGAAATGCGTATGCAAGCATATGCGGCGTTGGCGTTCGGTATGGATTCCATTTCTTGGTTTACCTATTCGCCGAGTGCTTCGGGCAGTGAAACGTTCTATACGTTCGTAGATAACGATGGCAATATTATCGACCAAACCGCTTATGACGCATTTACTAAGGTGAATAAAGAGCTTGCGGCAATCGGTGCGGTTTATAGCGCATTTGAATGGCAAGGCATTATCCTTGGTGCAGGTAAAGATAACAGTAATTGGATCGTCGATGACACTGATTACATTGCATTTGAAACGGCATCGGGGCAAATCGGGGAGTATGAGCTTTCTGTGAACGATACAAAGCATCTTTCTTCCGTTGCTACAAATCAGACTAACTGGAATTATCTTATGAGCGTTATGCAGGATGCAAACGGTAACGAAGGTTATGTGCTTTGTAACTACAACGCATGTGGAAGCGACACGACACAAACGATTACGTTGGCGTTTAACAAGAACATTACGGAAGTCGTTATTTATCGTGGCGGCGTAGCGCAAACGGTAAGCGTAACGAATAATACGCTTGCTATTGAATTGGCAACGGGCGAAGGCGTAATTGTGTTGCCTTCGAAATTGGGTTAATGGGAGGTGCGATATGAAGAAGATTTATGAAAATATCGAAATCGCAATTATTCTAATGCCTACGATGGATATCGTTACGCTCTCTATCAATCAAAAAGACGACGTAGCGGATGACATTTTCGCGCCGAATAACTAAATTATAAAAATACACGGACGGGCGTTAAGCCTGTCCGTGTGGAAATAATAATCGTAGTTATAAAGTATTTTTGATGATGAGATTTTTTCGATAAGACGTAGGGGAAAGGTTTTCCTGCTCTAAGAAATTTCGATTAAAGCTGGCGAGGGACGAAAAGCCGCTTTCATAAGCAATAGAAGAAATGGGAGCCGTGGTTGTAACTAACAATTTTTTCGCTCTTTTAATTCGTAAGATGGTAATATATTGCTTAATCGTCAGATTCATTTTTTTGTGAAAAGTTTCACTTAAATGCGCGGCGTTGCAATTTACATAGCTTGCAATATTTTGTAGCGATAACGGTTCGGTATAATGCGAATTTATATAAATTAAAGCGTTTTGGATAATACTCTCGTGAGGAACGATTTTGGACGTCGGGTGTGTCTTATAATGATAGAAAAAGATATCGATTAAGTTTACACAAAGCGAGGCGGCAAGGCGGGGCATATAACTATGGTTAAAAGCTTGCGATTGTGCGAGGGTATCCAAAATAGAAACGACCGTTTTTCCCACTTCCTTAGGAAGCGTGCATATTTTATCGGATGGTGTTGCTTCTAGCTTTTTTAAAATACTTTCGGGTAATAATGACGGAGAAATCATTAAATTGTACAAAAGATTATCCTTGGAAAAATCATAAAATCTATGATAATCCTGCCGCCACATAATCGTATAAGTATACGTGGGCATAAAATATTCGGTTCCGTTGATAATTTGGTGACAGGTTCCTTTGATAAGCAACGTAATTTCGATGCTATCATGGAAGTGCATATTATACCACGGTTCGTCTAATTTATCTTTGGATATGTAGTAGCTATTTGGCGTTGGGTAATTTTTTAATGGGAATAATAAAGGTTTCATAGTAATTATTTCCTTTCAAAACTATATTGACAGTATAAAATATTTTTGCTATACTTGTCAATGATAATAGCCGAAAAAATGAGAAAATCTTATCATAAAAGATATTTTTTCTGGTTAACTATTAATTTTTTTGGGAATCTAAGCCTCTAAGAGCTTGAACTAAAAATAAGGAGAAAAAAGATGAAAAAACAAAAAACGAAGTTGGCTGTCCTTTTCTTGGCGCTTAGTTGTGCTGCTGTTGGAATCGGAGCAGGTACGATTGCATCGGTAAACGCGTCGAAGCCGAACGTAACGGCAAGCGCAGAAACAACCTATACGGAATACAGCGTTTCTAACTTGATCGTACACGAGCATAGCACGGCGGCAAGACCTGACGTAGCAAATGCAAGCAGCTTGTGGCTGTTTGGGACGGGTGATACAAGCGACGCTTGGGCGGATTATACCTACGTAAGCGGCGACGGTATTAAGTTAAACGGTGAAGCTGCAACAGTGCGAGTACAAGATTTCTCTGGTGGCTTGTATTTAAGCTTTGACGAGGTTAACGTAGGCGACGTAATTTCTATCGGCGGTACGTTTGTGAATGAAACGCGCGCAATCAAATACAATATTTCCAAGGGCTCGTTCAAATGGAACGGCTCGGGCTGGGAAAAATACGTAGAATATACGGAATATAACGTTGAAAATTTGACCGTACACGTTCATAGTACGGCGGCAAGACCTGACTTAGCAAATGCAAGTAGCTTGTGGCTGTCCGGTACGAGCGATACAAGTGACGCTTGGGCGGATTATACCTGCGTAAGCGGCGATGGTATTAAGTTAAATGGCGAAGCTATAACTGCGAGAGTACAAGATTTCCACAGCGGTTTATATTTAAGTTTTGATGCGGTTAACGTAGGCGACGTAATTTCCATCGGGGGCGTGTTCGCGAACAGCGATAGAGCAATTAAATATAATATTACCGAAAGAAAGTTCCAATGGAACGGTTCTGGTTGGGAAGGTTTTGTAGAATATACGACGCATGAGCTTGGCGTTATCGAGCCGAACTCTAACAGCGCTACTGTTGGTGCAGAGAGCGCAAAACCCGACCATTTGTATACGGTGGAGCTTGGTACGTTGCCCGTACAAGATTGGGACGCTCCGTTTGTGTTGGATAGCGGCTACGGTGTAAAAATTAACGGCGAAGAAGTAGCTTCCTTTGAAGTAAAGAGTACGGACGGCGGTTTGTGGTTTGGGCTTGCAGGCGTGCAAGCAAACGACGTCATTAGTATTTGCGGTACGTTTAAGAACGAGAAACACGCGGTAAAATACGTTATCGAAGAAAGTAAGGTGGTATGGAACGGTTCTGCTTGGGAGAAGTACGTAGAATATACGACGCACGAAATCGGTGCTTTGAAGCTTTCCGCGACGCCTTCCGCCGCAAATTGTGTCTATTTATCTAGTGTAAACGGAGAGGAAATGCCTGTGGACAGCTGGGATCACGTATTCCGTTTCCGCCAAGGCAGCGGTACGGGGCTTACGCTCAACGACGAAACGTTGAATACCAACGATATCAAATCGCCTGGCGGGGATTTATATATCGGTTTAGGTGTAACGGTGCAAGAGGGCGACGTGCTTGTTATTGGCGGTACTTTCTACAGCATAGATTTTGCAGTGGAATATATTATTGCGGACAGCACTTTCATTTTTGAAAATTCGGCTTGGATTAGCGCTTTTGATAAAGTGAAAATAGCGGCGAAGGAAGAGCTGACGGCATATAAAAATGAGTTCTCGCAAGAGGATTATTACGAAGCGGAATGGGCTTCCTTTGATACGATTATCGCAGAAGGCGTGGCGAACGTTGACGCGGCAATGACGGATGAGGAAGTCGAAGCGGCGGTAGCGGCGGCGAAAGCGAAAATGGATGAGGTCGTTACCAAAGCAGAGTCGGATGCAATCTTCAATGAACTGAAAGTAACTATGAAGAATGACCTTGCCGCATATAAGAGTGAAAACGATTATCGCGCGGCAGAGTGGGCGGCAATTCAAGCAATTCTTGCGAAGGCAAACACGGAAATCGACGCAAGCGAATCCGTAACGGCAATCAATACGGCGGGAGCGAATGCGAAGGCGGAAATGGATGCGGTGAAGACGGACGCGCAATGGGTGGTTGACGAAGGCGTCGTAGCGGCGGCAAAAGCAGAGCTTGCGGCATATAAGAGCGAAAGCGACTATAAGTCGGCGGAATGGACGGCAATCCAAGCGATTATCACCGAAGCGAACGTAGATATCGACAATGCAATCGGCAACGAAGAAGCAATCAACGGTATCGTAGCGGCGGCGAAAGTAGAAATGGATGAGGTTAAGACCGCAGCACAGGTAGATGCGGAAGCGGCGGTTGTAGAGACGGCAAAAGCAGAGCTTGCGGCATATAAGAGCGAAAGCGACTATAAGTCGGCGGAATGGACGGAAATCCAAGCGATTATCACCGAAGCGAACGGAGATATCGACGAGGCAATCGGCGACGAAGAAGAAATCAACGGTATCGTAGCGGCAGCGAAAGCGGAAATGGATAAGGTTAAGACTGCGAAAGTATTGGCTGAGGATGAAGTTCGTGCGTATTATAATGCAATTGACCATGACTTATATTCTGAAGAAGCCGAAGAAATTATCAGCGGTTATGTGGCAGAGGTTATGGCTGCGATTGACAACGCTACGAACAATGAAGAGCTGGATGAGGCAATCGCACAATTCAAGACAAAGGTTGAAAGCGTAGAAACCTTGAAACCTGTAGAGGATAGTAGTAGCAGTAATAGTAGCAGCAGTAGTAGTGCGGACGAAAAGAATAAAACCTTTGGTTGCTTCAGCTCGTTGGCGTTGGGTGGCGTATCGGCAAGCGTGGCATTAGCGGCTGCCGTTACAATGCTCTTAAAGAAAAAAGAAGACTGATAAATTTTTATGAAGGGCAGGCGGAATGGAATATCTATCTGTTCCGCTATTGCCAATAAAAGGACAGTAGTGTCATTAGGAAGGATTATGAAAACATTCAGTAAAATACAGACAAAAGCATTAGTTTTTTGTATGACAATTTTGATGTTGATGTTGGTGCTTATGGGGATTCATTTTATGCCTCATACAGCAAGTGCGGCTTCGAATGAGTCCGAAATCGTTTACATAGATACGGAAGTGGAAGACATTGCTTTTACCCAACACCCTACGTGCGTGTTTTTTGGCTTTAAATTGACGGTAAGCGACTATGACGATTTTGGCAGTTGGCAAGGGGATTATGCGCATACAGACACCTATAACAAATATGAGCAGTATATTACCTCGCAGCTTACCTACTGGAAAAACTTTTCTCAATTGAACAGTGAAGGGGCACGCTTCGATCAACTGTACGCATATTGGTCTGCAGGGTGGGATACCACGGCGCAGGCGTATCCGTTGCCACCTACGCAATTTGCGAATTCCGTAGCGCATAGGTCCACGCTAGCGCGTTTGGAGTTTGGATTTACGTTTTATATACCTGCTGGTACGACCTTCCCTAGTGCTACTTACGTGAAAAACGGTTGCCAAGGCGCGCCGATTATGTACCGCACGGTGGAAGATAAGGCGTTTTATTACGACGGTTCGAAATTTCAAACGTTTTCTTATGCCGTTGCGCAAACTCGACAAGTTGCGATAGAAGAAGTCAATGCGATTGATTATAGTGTGTATCAAGAACTGGAACGCGCCGAAGTTCGCGCTTTGGTGAAAAAAGTGAGCGAACAGTTAAACGTAAGCTTTACCAAATTTGCAATACAGGATACGCTTTCGGCTTTTTATGCTGAGTTAGACGAAATTATGACCATTGCAGATTATCAAGCGCTGGCTGAGAAAAAAACAACGGCGAAATCGGAGCTTTTAGCATTTTTTAACGGCTTAGAGCGAGATTTATATGAAACTGCGGACTGGGATAAAATTCTTTCGATGCAAAGCGAATACAGCGCGTTGATAGATGCACTTGGAAGCGTTGAAGAAGTGGATGCGGCGGTTGCAGGCGTCAAATTCACAGTTGGTAACGTATTGACAAAAGTGGAACGAGCGGATTTTGCCGCTTATCAAGAAGCTGCAATGCAGCGCCTTGAAGCTTCTTTTGTGGAAACGTTATATCGCGAACAAGAGCGCATACAGGGCGCGGCTTGGTTGCAGGAAGCAAAAACGATTATTGAGCAAGCAACAACCAAGAATGAAGTGGATAGCGCAGAATTGACGTACACCGCGCGTATTCGCGAATTAAAAACGCAAGCGCAGTGGGAAAAAGAAGAAGAACAAAAACAACAATATAAACCTATTGATTCGACGGTGAAAGAAGAAACGAGCGTGGACGAAACTCCGCCCCAAGAGAGAGGCTGCGGGAGTTCATTAAATCAAATGGGAATCACTCTTGGCATAGCTATTGCCGCATTGATGATAATAAATAAAAAAAAGGATGGACAAAGAGATGAAAAGTAAGAGAATAATTGCATTAGGGACAACCCTGTTAATGGGTATTACGACGGTGGGCGCATTTAGCGCTTGCGGAGGAACGACTGTAAAAAACGAAGGTTATGACGCAACGAAAGCGAATATTAGCGTTGCTACGTATGAGGGTGGCGTCGGGTACGCTTGGTTGGAAGAGGCAGCGAAACGCTTTGAAGAAAAATATAAAGACGCGACGCATTTCCAAGAAGGCAGAACGGGCGTAAAAATCAGCGTGGATAAGAATAAATATACCTATAATGGCGAACAGCTTGCAGCAAATTCTTTGACGAAGGACGTTTATTTTACGGAAGGTGTTGATTATTATAAGTTCGTGAATGACAATAAGGTTGCGGATATTACTGACGTTGTAACGGGGTCTTTGTCTACATACGGTGAAAGCGGTACGATAGAGGATAAGCTGGACAGCTCTTTCACGTCATTCCTTACCGCGAAGGACGATAAGTATTATATGTTGCCTTTCTACGACGGTTTTTACGGCTTTATCTACGACGTGGATTTGTTTGAACAAGAAGGTTTTTATTACGACAAAGACGGGGATTTCTTGGCGTTGAGAGACGAATCGCAAAGAGAAACGTTTGAAGAGAGCAAATCTAACGGTCCTGACGGTGTGCACGATACTTACGACGATGGACTTCCCGCTACGTACGAACAGCTTATCGCATTGGCGGACCAAATTGTAGCGAAGAGCTGCGTTCCTTTCTGCTATTCGGGAACTTATAACGACTACGTGAACAAAGCTTGTCGCTCTTTTATCGCGGACTACGAAGGCTATGAGCAGTTCAAAATGAACTATACGTTTAGCGGTACGGCGAAGCTTGTAAAAGAAATCAAAGAGGACGGCACGGTTGTTACGGAAGAAAAGGCAATTACTCCTGAAAACGGGTATGAATTGCAAAGACAAGCTGGGAAATATTATGCATTGAAGATGCAGGAAGAATTATTCGGCTCGGTAAAATACGTAGGCGGCAGCTGGAATGGTTTTGATTATACTGTAGCGCAGTCTGAATTTATCAAAAGTAAATATACGTCGCAACGCTATGCAATGCTGATAGAAGGCGTATGGTGGGAAAACGAAGCAGAGCCTACCTTTACCGAATTGGAAAATATCCGTGGCGAAAAGAAATCGGATAGACGTTTTGGCTTGTTGCCTATGCCGAAGGTAAATGCGGAAGCTGCGGGGCCTCAAACGATGTTCTCTGCAAATAGCTCGTTTGCTTTTATTAATAAGAATTGTCAAAATATGGAACTTGCAAAAGAATTTATGCGTTTCTTGCATACGGATGCAGAAATGTCTAAATTCAGTGCTAAAACTTCCATTTCCAGGTCGTTGAAGTATAAAGTAAGCGAGCCGGACCAAGCGACGGCAACCTATTTTGGTAAGTCGATGATTAAAATGAGAGAACAATCGAAAGTTGTGTATCCGTATTCGTCTTTGGATATGGTAATCAATAATTCCGCTGTGTTCACGGAAGCTGCGTGGTACTTGAATGCATCGGTAGGCGGCAAAACGTTGAAAAATCCTTTTGATGCATTCAAAGATGGTCAAGCTACCGCAAAGGAATATTTTAATGGTTTATATAATTATCAAAGTACAATGTGGAGCAGCTTGAAGTAAACAATAAAGAGGTGAATTGCCAAATGAAAGCAACGAATATAAAACGTAAGGGCGATAGGAGTGAACTGCTTTTTTATTGCGCTCTAATTGCTTTGCCGATTTTACAGGTTGTAATTTTTTATTTCTACGTTAACTTTAACAGCGTATTGATGGCATTTAAATCGTATGATGTAATGAGCGATACGTTTTATTGGGATTTCGGTGCAAATTTTTCAAGATTTTGGGATGAGTTGACGAAGACCTCCATTCTTGTGGACGCCTTCAAGAATTCTTTTATCGTTTGGTTATTTACATCGGTTCTCGGTACGTTTTTGTCGATTTTGTTCGCTTATTATATCTTCAAAAAATGGGCGTTTGGCAAAGGATTTAAGTTTCTCCTTTTCTTGCCTTCCGTCTTGCCGTCTATTTTGCTTGTTATTGTTTTCAAATTTTTTGTTAACGAGGCAATTCCCGGGTACATATCGCATTTTACAGGAAAGATTATAGACCCGCTGTTAATCGGCAAGGATTCGTTGATGCCAACAGTGCTTTTTTACAACCTTTGGGTTTGTTTTGGGGCGCAATTACTGATTTATACGGGGGCAATGGACCAAATCGCACCTGAAATTTTAGAGGCGGGAAAGGTAGACGGCGTATCGTCGCTCCGAGAATTCTTTTCTATCGTACTACCGATAATTTTACCGACGGTTTCTACGTTTGTCATCGCGAACGTTGCAACGTTATTTACAAACCAAGCGAATTTGTATGCGTTCTTTGGCGATAACGTAGGGTATTCAAATTATACCATTGGCTATTATTTGTTTGTACTCGTCAATAGAGTCGGCAATGGGAAGACAATGTACACGTACGCTAGCGTATTGGGGATTATTTGTACGTTGATTGCATTTCCGCTGACGATGCTTGTACGTTGGCTCTTAAACGGGCGGGAGGCTGAATAATGATTAAAAATCTATTTCATAAACGTTCCAAGAAGTTAAGAGTCAATGTGTTTGCAATCGTAATTTCCGTCCTGTTAATCGCTTATATGCTTACGATGGTGATTTCTTTATTTTGGACGTTGATGACGACGTTAAAATCGAACGTAGAATATGAGTATTATGAAGAAGCGGGCGTGATAATCGGCAATAAGCTGTGGCTGCCAAAAATGGGCATTTCGCTGAAAAATTATATGACGGCATACCAGCGTTTCTACGTAGAAATCACTGGTGAGGAGTATGCTTTACGATATAATATATTTCGGCAATTTTCGAACTCACTATTGTATTCGTTAGGCTGTGCTACGTCCGTCACGGTGGTTTCTCTCGTAATGGGTTATGCGACGGCACGATTTAAATATAAGTTTTCCGGCTATATTTATGCGTTCGTTTTGGTGACAATGGCGTTGCCTATCGTCGGGTCGATGCCAAGTGAAATTTCCGTAGCGCAAAACTTGGGGATTTTTGATACCTTCCCTGGGATATGGATTATGCGAGGCAGCTTCTTGAATACTTACTTTTTAATCTTCTTTGCACAGTTTAAGATGATTCCTAAGGATTATACGGAGGCGGCAAAAATAGACGGGGCAAGCCCTCTTGCAATTATGCTGCAAATCATTGTTCCGTTGGCGGCGGGTACGATATCGACGGTGTTTGTATTAACGTTTATTACGTATTGGAATGATTTCCAAATTCCTATGGTTTATATACCTTCGCACCCCGTAGCTGCTTACGG
>JAFUMY010000026.1 GCA_017482415.1 Clostridia bacterium | reverse complement strand
CGAGTTTTTCGCAAGAGGCTTTCAATCCTTTGTCCTGTATTATACAACGGCAGGGGAGGGCGGCGAGCCGTATCCCGAACAGCTTTTGGAGCTTGCGTCTGCCGTTGATTATATCAAGAAACATGCCAAAGAGCTGCACGTAAATCCCGACGAGGTGTTCGCCGTGGGCTTCTCCGCGGGTGGACATTTGGCAGGAAACCTTGCGGTAGAGCATCACGCAATGACTGAAAAATTCGGGGTGACGCTGGATTGCAAACCAACGGCAGTTGGGCTTTCCTATCCCGTAATCTCTCAAAAATACGGGCACATAGGCTCGTATGAAAATCTCTTCTGGGGGTATACGGAGGAAGCAAAACAGGAGCTTGCAAAGGCTTTTCCTTTGGATGAAATGGTAAACGAGCAAACCTCGCCTGCATTTATTTGGGCGACTGCCAACGACGGGGTTGTTCCTGCGGAAAACGCTTTGCAATACGCTTTGGCGTTAGCTAAACAGAAAATCCCTTACGAGTTGCACGTCTATCCCAACGGCCCGCATGGCTTATCGACCTGCCGTCTTGAAATCAACAACGAAGTGACGGGCAGGTTAAAAGCTGCGAGATGGATTGACGATTGTGCGGAATTCTTCCGTACGTATACCGTTGAAAAATTCTAAAACAAAACGGAGCCGACAAGGCTCCGTTTCACTTTACTTTTTGTTTTCTTGCGCGAATATACACGCGACCTTTTCGCAGAGGACAGCTATGTGCCTTTGCCATAGCAGAGACGCTCACAACCTGGTATCCGCTGTTCGCTAAATCGGGTAAAAGTCGTTTCAACGCGGACACGGTGGCGGGATAGCCGTCGTGCATTAGGACAATGGAACCGTCCCTTTTAGCGGAAAAGACCTGTTCGTAAACAGCGTTTTCGTCTATTCCCGTCCAATCCAACGTGTCGATTGTCCAATCGATAATCGGCGCTTTTGAGATTCGTTTTATCCGTTCGTCCGTTTTGCCGAACGGCGCGCGTAATAGATGTACGGGCTTGCGGTCGATTCCAAAAAGTAGCTTGTCGGTCTTTTCTATTTCCGTTTTAAGTTCCGTCTCGTCAAGGGCTGTGAGGTCGAAATGCGAATGCGTATGATTTCCAAGCTCAAAGCCTAATGCGGAAGCCGTATGCAGTAGGTGCATAGATTGATTGTCAAGGCGCGAGCTATTTACAAATAGAGTGGCGGTGGCTCGACAGGATTCATGGGTTTCATTAAATGCGGCAAAAACACTGAGAATGTTTTCCAAAGTTCGTGCAGGTGTGTCGTCAAAAGTAAAGGAAATGAGCTTTTTGGTGGAATCGACGTAGGAAATATCAACGTCGGAAACGTCCCAAATATCATCGCTTGTCGAGGGGGAAGCGTTCTTGCTTTCTGAGGAAGTAATTGCTTCAAGATTTTCGGAAAAATCGTCAAACGAGGGAGGAAGGTATTTGTTGAAACTTGACGTTGCGCGAGGGGGTGCCTGATTGCAGGCGGTGAGAAGAAGAGCGCAAAGGAAAACGGAAAGTAGTTTTTTTAGACGGAATTTATACATACAATCAGTATTTTCAAGCTGGATTTTTTTATGCGGTCTATCGAGGATTTTGTAGTGTGAAAGAATTGTGAAAAAAGGCTTGACAATTGTGTCGAATGATGTTATAATGGATATGTTGTGATATGGGAAAGAGGTGCGATTGCGTTCCAAAAGACGTGGAACGCGGATAAGGGGAATCGCATACATATAAAATAGTCCGCAATACTTTTAGCGGGAAAAACAGAAAGGTTAATAGGTAATGAAAGAGGAAAAACAAATCAAAGAGGTATGTGCGCGGTTTGGCTTGGCGGGAGAGTACCGTTTTTATGAAACGTTAAACAGCGGTCATATCAACACGACGTATCGTGTTTATTTCTTCCGTGACAACGAGTTGAAGGATTATATTGTTCAACGCGTTAATACGTATGTATTCCAAGATCCGGTCAGTGTTATGAATAACATTTCGTCGGTAACGGAGTATATTCGTGCAAAGATTAAAGAGAAGCAGGCTACGGCAAAGCGTAACGTGTTGCATTATTCGCAGACGGCAGACGGTAAATATTATACCTTTATGCCCGACGGTGGGTTCTGGCGTTGTTGTCGTTATATTGATGATTCCATTTGTTTTGAAAACACGGATAATCTTACCGTTATCGAGGAATCAGGCAAAGCGTTTGGGGAATTCCAGCTTTATTTGGCGGATTATCCCGTGGAAAAGCTGAGCATTGTTATCCCGCATTTCCATAATACCGTTCGTCGTTTTGACGCGCTTGAAGATGCGATTGTGCACGACGAGGTGAAGCGTGTTGCGTGCGTGCAACAGGATATTGAGGACTATCGTGAAATTCGTGATATTGCAACAAAGGTATACCGTATGCAGACGGCAGGCGAATTGCCGCTTCGTGTAACGCATAACGACACCAAAACGAGTAATATTCTTTTCGACGCAAAGACGCTCGAACATTTGTCGGTAATCGACCTTGATACGGTTATGCCGGGGCTTATTGCGTTCGATTTCGGCGATGCGATTCGTGTTGCGGCCTCGACTTGCGAGGAAGACGAAAAAGACCTTAGCAAGGTCGCAATCGATATGGAAAAATACGAAGCGTTTGTTCGCGGTTTTGTCGGCACGCTTAAAAACAGCATGACGGAAAACGAGAAAAACTCTTTGGCTCTCGGCGCGATTGCCATGACTGCGGAGTGCGGGGTTCGTTTCCTTACAGACTTTATCAACGGCGATAAATATTTCAGGATTCACTATCGCAAGCAGAATCTTGCACGCGCAAAATGCCACTTGGCATTGACGAAGGATATGATTGCGCATTTGGATGAAATGCAGGCGATTGTTGATAAATATTGGAATAAATAAACAAGATAGATATAAAGAAAAAATCGGCAGGACTACACCTGCCGATTTAATTTTTCTGTATTTTAAATAATGCCATAATAAATAAGCCGAAATTTGCGCCAATCAATACACCGAGACT
>JAFUMY010000025.1 GCA_017482415.1 Clostridia bacterium | reverse complement strand
GTTTGGAAGCGTAGCAAATCGAGCAATCGCTTATATTTTTATGCGGCAATCAGGATAAATGAAGGGGGCATGGCTGGAATGAATATAAGAATCAAGGAATATCAACGTAAAGCAGGCAAGCTGGTAAGCGTTATAAAAAACACGTATTTCAGCGAACGATTTGGCGGTACGGTGGTGAATCCCTTGCGGCGTGCGAATAGAAAGCTTTGGGAAATTGTTCTCGGCGAGATAAATAAAAAGCGCGCCAAAATTGACGCGCGGGGAATTGATAAAAAGACGTTTATCGGCGATTACGAGCAATGGTTTCGAACAAAGAAGCGCCGAAGAAGAACGTAGCCCGACCTGCCTTGCTAGGGCGAAGTTCTTCTTCGGTGCGTTTCGCTTGGTTTTTGGGGCGTGTGCTTGGTACGCGCGCGTCTCGATAAATAACCAAACACACGCCCCACCGTCAGCTATGACCACAAACGGACAAAAGCGGACATTTGCAATAATTTTTAAAATAAATATTTTGGTTATTTTGAATATTTCATCGCGTACATGGCACCGCTATATTATTTCAACGCGTACATGGGATCTGCATTTTTTGTTGAAAATACATGAATCTAAAATTTTAAATTCTCCAACAAGCCTTGACAATACAAATTTGATGGTGTATAATATAATTGTATATTATAAATTTACAAGAAGGACTTGAGTATGGAATTTAAACCTTTTGAAAAAAAAGTATGGTTGTCTTCTCCCACGATGCACGGGGAGGAGATTCAATTTGTTACGGCGGCGTATCAAACGAATTGGATGTCTACCGTAGGTGAAAATATAAACGAGGCGGAACGCTTGACCTGCGAAAAGGTTGGTTGCAAATATGCGGTTGCGCTTTCTTGCGGAACGGCGGCGTTGCATTTGGCGACGAAGCTCGCAGGGGTGAAAGAGGGGGATAAGGTGTTCTGCACGGACATGACCTTTGATGCAACCGTCAATCCCGTTATGTATGAAAAAGCCACTCCTATTTTTATCGACACGGAATACGATACGTGGAATATGGATCCGCACGCTTTGGAAAAGGCATTTGAAATGTATCCCGACGTTAAGGTGGTGGTTATAGCGAATCTTTACGGTACACCCGGGAAGATGGACGAGATTTCCGCAATCTGCGAAAAGCACGGCGCAATCATTATCGAGGACGCGGCGGAATCGCTCGGTGCTACGTATAAGGGCAGACAGACGGGTACGTTCGGTACGTATAACGCGATTTCCTTTAACGGAAACAAAATCATTACGGGCTCGTCGGGCGGTATGCTTTTGACGGACAGTTTGGAGGCTGCGAATAAGGCTCGTAAATGGTCCACGCAAAGTCGTGAGGACGCGCCTTGGTATCAGCATGAAGAGGTTGGCTACAACTACCGTATGAGTAACGTTATTGCAGGCGTTGTGCGCGGTCAGTATCCGTACTTGGACGAGCATATTGCGCAAAAGAAAGCAATTTATATGCGCTACAAGGAGGGCTTTAAAGATTTGCCTGTAACCATGAATCCTTATGATGAGAACGTTGCAGAGCCGAATTTCTGGCTTTCATGCTTACTCATTAACGAAGAAGCTATGTGTAAGCAAGTTCGTAGCGATAACGAGGCTTGCTACGTCAAGGAAAAGGGCAAGAGCTGTCCGACCGAGATTTTGGAAACGCTCGCGAAATACAACGCCGAGGGTAGACCGATTTGGAAACCCATGCACATGCAGCCCTTGTACCGTATGAACCCGTTTATTACGGTAGAGGGGAACGGCAGAGGCAGAACGAATGCGTACATAGCAGGTAAGGGGATAGACGTAGGCGCGGATATTTTTGCGAGAGGCTTGTGTTTGCCCAGCGATAACAAGATGACGGTGGAAGAACAGGACAAGATTATTGAGATTGTAAAGAGTTGTTTTGCATAAGCGATGAAAGAATTTTTTGAGAAAATGATATCGGAATGGTGGGGGATTATCCTGATCGTACTTGCCGCGCTTGTGGTATGGGTATTGCTTTCGGCACTTTTATACCGTCCCTTTTTCAAACGCTTTTACGACGCGTTTTTAAGCGGCTTGGCGATTTTACTGCTTTCACCCATTTTGTTGGTTTTGACGGTGATTGGTGCAATTGTGATGAAAGGGAATCCGTTTTTTACGCAGCTTCGTCCAGGGAAAAAGGAAAAAATATTCAAGCTGATTAAATTCCGCACGATGACCTGTGAAAAGGACGAGAATGGGAATCTGCTTCCCGACGACAAGCGTTTGACAAAATACGGTAAATTTTTGCGCAGTACCTCTCTTGACGAGGTGCCTGAGCTCATCAATATTTTCCTTGGGAATATGTCGATTGTAGGTCCGAGACCGTTACTGGTTAAATATTTGCCCCTTTATAACGAGGAGCAAAAGCACAGACACGACGTTCGTCCTGGGCTCACGGGCTATGCGCAGGTGCATGGGAGAAACGCGGTTGATTGGGTAGAGCGTTTTAGACTGGACGTGGAATACACGAAAAAGGTATCCCTTTGGTGCGATATCGGCATTTTGTTTAAGACGGTATTTTCGGTTTTGAAGCGTGAGGGAATCAATTCGGAAACCTCCGCTACGATGGAAGAATTTACGGGAAATAAGGAGTAAGTATGAAAGAGCTGGTTATTATCGGAGCAGGTGGACATGGACGTGTGATTGCGGACATTGCTCAAAAGCTCGGCGCTTATGAAAGAATATCCTTTTTAGACGACGGCGAAGCAAAAGAGAGTATGGGCTTGCCCGTAGTCGGAAAGGTTGCGGAAATGGATAAATACGCAAAGCAAGCGGATATGTTCGTGGCGATTGGGAACAGTAAGGCGCGCGGTGAGTTTATTGAACGATTGCTCGCGATGGGGGCGAACGTTCCCGTGCTCGTACACCCGAGTGCGATCATCGGCGCATGCGTAGAGGTGGGCGCAGGCACGGCGATTATGGCTGGTGCGGTCATCAATCCCTGTTCGAAACTGGGCAAGGGTGTGATTTTGAACACTTGCAGCTCGGTTGATCACGATTGTATCATCGGG